>NZ_JBRIKK010000013.1:0-74806 GCF_052976705.1 Staphylococcus sp. MSU001 | reverse complement strand
TGGTAAACGCATTGATACTGATGGCGATTTTACATTGTCTAAAAAAGCTATTAAAGAAATTTTAAATTTATGTATGAAAAAAGAAGAAGATTTAGAAGATGTTAAAATTTCCGAAGTTTTCACTGAAGATTTTTTAAATTCTAATTTTTGGTTATATTGGAAAACAATGTTTGCTTTTGAACCCTGGCATTCAGCAATGGAAATGCGTCGATATCTTATGCGTTTTGTTCACCATATTGGTGGTTTGGCAGATTTTAGTGCTTTAAAATTCACTAAATATAACCAATATGAATCTTTAGTATTACCAATGGTAGAATATCTAAAATCACATAACGTGAACTTTGAATTTGGAGTACAAGTGAATAATATTTTAGTTGATGCAACATCATCTACTAAAATTGCTAGAGAAATCGTTTTAACTAGAGATGATAAAGAAGAATCTATCCCGTTAACAGTTAATGACTTGGTATTTGTTACTAACGGAAGTATTACTGAAAGTTCAACCTATGGGGATAACGACCACCCTGCTCCTATAACACATTCTTTAGGTGGTAGTTGGACATTATGGAAAAACTTAGCTAATCAAAGTCCAGAATTTGGTAGACCTGAGAAATTTTGTGATCACATTCCAGCTAAAAGTTGGTTTGTATCAGCAACGGCAACAACAGATAATAAAAAGATAATCTCATATATCGAACAATTGTGTAAAAGAGATGTTTTATCTGGTCGGACAGTCACAGGTGGTATCATTTCTGTAGCTAATTCAAGTTGGCAACTTAGTTTTACAGTAAACCGTCAGCAACAATTTAAGAAACAACCTAAAAATCAAGTTAGTGTATGGATTTACGCATTATACTCTGACGAAAAAGGAGACTTCATTAAAAAGCCAATCACGGAATGTACTGGTAGTGAAATCTGTCAAGAATGGTTATATCATATGGGTGTTCCACAAGAGGAAATTGTTGAATTAGCTCAATCGGAATGTAACACGATTCCTGTTTATATGCCGTATATAACTGCATATTTCATGCCTAGAGCATACAAAGATCGACCGTTAGTAGTACCGAATGGCTCTAAAAACTTAGCATTTATTGGAAACTTTGCAGAAACAGAACGAGATACGGTATTCACTACAGAATATTCAGTTAGAACAGCTATGGAAGCTGTTTATCAATTATTGGATGTTGATAGAGGTGTACCTGAAGTTTATGCTTCTGAATTTGATGCACGCGTACTGATGGATGCATTTTATGAATTAAATGATCGTAGATCTTTACATGAACTTGTCAATAAAAACTTTATCAAACGATCAGTATTAAATACAGTGTTGAAGAAAATACGTGGTACTTTTATTGAAGAATTGTTACGTAAACATAAATTACTATAGTGCAATTAAGTGATAAATATAACTGTCCTACAAGATATAGGATTTTGGCGACAGTTTTTATTTATAAATGATATTAGTCATGATTTAAGAACTATGATGCAAATCTTTCGAAAAAGTAGTCGTAAAATGGTTATGTTATTTCTTTAGAATAAATAAGTGTTCTAAAGAAATTTACATAAATGTTAACTATGAAATAAAAAAGGTTAAATAATAACGTAGATTTGTATTAAAAGATAATATTATAATGATAATCATAGATGAACGCCTTATGTATTATTACGAAAAAAAGACAATTTCTATCAAAAATTTTAATAGAAATTGTCTTTTTATATTACTTATGAACTCAATGATTCAACGATTTAAATGCTAACAAATCTTTTTATTACCTAGCATAACCACTTATATCATTAATAAAATTAATCTAGTGTATCTTGAATATCTTTCTTAGTTTGTTCGATATCATCTGTTTTTTCTTCGTTTTGTTCTTTAAGCTTTTCTTCTACTTCTTTGGCTTTTTCTGCTGATTTTTTTTCGAATTCTTTATTTGTCATAAAAATTCACCTCTTTAATAGGATTTCTGTTTACACAAATGGTTTACCCCGTTATTCTATTAATAAACGTTTGTAGGTCTATAGATGTATTTCATGATATTTTAAAGACAATTAAACAATCTTCATATATAATAATTTTGAGGTGAACAGTATGTCTTTTCTTAGGAAACACACCGAAATTATATTTAGTTATATTATCGGTATCGTTTCACTTTTTACAGGTCTCATTATTTTTATTAACTTACCTTTAATCAAACAATTTAAAGGTGACAAAAAGGTTGATACGCATGTGCATAACGTATGGGAATTCCTAAATGCCTTTTTTGCCGAGATTATAAAAGTGATGAGCAAATTTATTGGTGGCTTTCCAATTACAAGTGCCATAGTAATCATCGTATTTGGTATTTTAGTGATGTTGTTAGGTCACACTTTATTTAGAACTATTAAATACGATTATGACATTTCAATTTTCTTTTTAGTTATTGGCATTATGTACTTTATCATTACATTATTGCTAATGACACAAGTGTATGGCTTTTTTGCAATCGTCTTTATTATTCCTTTTACAGTTCATATTGGTTACATAGTTTATAAAGATGAGTTGAACCAAGACAATCGTAAGAACCATTATATGTGGATTATTGTAACTTATGGAATGAGCTATCTTATTACCCAAATTTCGCTATATGGACGTATTGACGCAAATGAAATTGAATCAATTGATATTTTAAGTGTGAATACTTTCTTCATTATTATGTGGTTATTAGGTCAGATGGCTATATGGAATTTCTTATTCTTAAGACGTTCATTACCACTTACTAAAGAAGAGTTAGGCGAAGAGGAACCTGAACTTTCAAGAACTAATAAAGGCAATGTATCTAATCAAACTAAAGTTCACTTAAAACAACTACAAGATAAGACAACCGAGTATGCACGTAAGACCAGAAGAAGTTTTGATTTAGATAAAATTAGAGCCAAAAGGGACAAGTTTAAGCAAAAAATTAACAGCATAGTAGATATACAAGAGGACGATATTCCAAATTGGATGAAAAAACCTAAATGGGTTAAACCTATGTATGTTCAATTGTTTTGTGGTGTAATTATTCTGTTTTTTGCTTTTCTAGAATTTAATAATAGAAATGCATTATTCTTAACTGGTGAATGGGAGTTATCACAAACGCAATATGTAGTTGAGTGGGTAACGTTATTGTTGCTACTTTTCATTATTATTATTTATATTGCAACTACATTAACTTATTATTTAAGGGATAAATATTATTATTTACAACTCTTTATGGGCAGTATTTTATTCTTTAAATTTCTTACAGAATTTATCAATATTATGGTACATGGATTATTATTATCAATTTTCATTACGCCAATCTTGTTATTAATGCTTATTGCAATGATTGTTGCTTATTCTTTACAGTTGAGAGAAAAATAAATGGGTTAAATTTGATTTATAAATATTAATCATTGGTAAAAATACTTAACTTTTCAAATCAATGATTGTATTTATCTAGCTTTATATTCAATGAACAGTAAGAAATATTCACAGAAAAGTTTCTATGTGAGCAATACATTTCATGGGTGGGATAGTGAATTCAGAATGAATTTCGTCCCACTCTTTTTTTGTGTGATTCCCTAAAGTTATTTGTTAAAATGATGATGAAATTATATGGTGTTAACTGGATTTACGAAACAAAATTATCATAACTAACAGTGATAAAAATTAAGAGAGGTATTCATTTATGAAACTTGCTACGCTAAATAAAGGCAAAGAAACAAAGTATTTAAACCACTATCCATTAATAGATGAAGAAGATTTATTTGAACATGATCATCTTAAAGAAGGTGATTTGATAACGCTGGTGACAGAGCAACAACAATATATAGCTACTGGATATATTGGAAGACAACATAAAGGATTAGGGTGGGTATTGAGTTATAATCAAAATGAAGAGATTAACACTTTGTTTTTTAGACGTTTATTTGAAGCTGCATTAAAAGATCGACAATACTATTTCAATATAGAAGGTACAAACGCATTTAGATTATTTAATGCTGAAGGTGACGGTGTAGGTGGTCTGACAATTGATAATTATAACGGACATCTTTTAATTCAATGGTATTCGAAAGGGATATATAAATTTAGATTTCCTATCTTAGAAGCAATCAAAGAAGTATATGAATACACTTCAATTTTTGAGAAAATGCGTTTTAAAGGTTCTTCCTACACTGGTGGCTTTGTAGAAGGTAATGCGCCTGAATTTCCTATCGTTATAGAAGAAAATTTTACTTTTTATAACGTAGACCTAAATGATGGTCTTATGACTGGTATATTTTTAGATCAAAAAGAAGTTAGAAAAAAATTAAGAGATCAGTTTTCAGAAAGAAGACATGTACTTAACTTATTCAGTTACACTGGAGCGTTTTCAGTAATAGCAGCTGAAAATGCAAACTCAACAACAAGTGTAGACTTAGCAAATCGCTCTAGAGGGCTAACTGAAGAAAATTTTGGTTTAAATGGTATCAACCCTAAATCTCAATATATTTATGTTATGGATACATTTGATTTTTATAATTATGCAGGACGACATGGGCATCAATACGATACAATTGTTATTGATCCACCTAGCTTTGCGAGAAATAAGAAAAAAACTTTTTCAGTTCAAAAAGATTATAATTTATTAATTGAAGGAGCCCTTAACATTTTATCGCCTGGAGGTACATTACTATTATGTACCAATTCAAGTGCATTTTCTCTTAAGGCATTTAAAAATGTAATAAAGAAAACACTAGCCCAAAATAATATTGAATATGAAATAAATGAAGTAATGGGGTTACCTAAAGATTTTAAAACTCATCCTCACTACAAACCTTCAAAATATTTAAAAGCAGTATTTGTAACAATAAAAAATTAATTTTCTATAAATATGGGTATAAATCACTGTTAAAGTATTATTTGAAAGGATGTCATTAAATGGGAATTAGAAGTAAACTAACTAATAATATTACAAATAAAGTAGGGAACTCATTACTGAACATAGAGGAAATTAAAGAGAAAGGTGATTTGCCAACTACACAGGAAGAACTTAGACAACGTAGAGAGAGAGCTGAAACTTTAGTTAAAAAGAAATCGCTACTTTCCTCCGGTGCTAGTATAGTTCCTATTCCAGGACTTGATTTTGGAGTAGATCTTAAACTAATGAGAGATATTATAGAGGATGTAAATAAAATTTATGGTTTAGATCACGATCAAGTTAATTCACTAAGTGATCAAGTGAAAGAAAGAATTATGTCTGCAGCAGCAATTCAAGGAAGTCAATTTATTGGACGTAAGGTATCAGAGGCGTTGCTTAAAGTTGTGATTAAAGATGTAGCTAAACGAGCAGCTGCCAAACAAACAAAATGGTTCCCGTTTGTTGGGCAAGCTGTATCTGCATCCATTAGCTATTATTTTATGAACAAATTGGGTAAAGATCATATCAATAAATGTGAAAAAGTTATCAATAACTTATAGAAGTGTTATAATCGTCTCGAGGTGCAAAATTTATATGCTGAAAACGATTTTAAACGAATTGAATTTAGCTATAGGTTTTGGTAAAGTTAAGTTGTAAATATTTTGTTAGATTGTAATAATATTGAAGATTCTAACTGTACAAAGGAGAGTTTAATATGGAACAAAAATCATATGTAATCACAGACGAAACAGGGATTCATGCTCGCCCTGCTACAATGCTAGTACAAACTGCATCAAAATTTGATTCAGATATTCAATTAGAATATAACGGGAAGAAAGTTAATTTAAAATCAATCATGGGTGTAATGAGCTTAGGTGTAGGTAAAGATGCTGAAATAACTATTTATGCTGACGGTAGCGATGAAACTGACGCAATTCAATCTATCACTGATGTCTTATCAAAAGAAGGTTTAGCTGAATAATTATGTCTAAATTAATTAAAGGGATTGCTGCATCAGATGGTGTTGCAATCGCAAAAGCTTACTTAATTGTAGAGCCAGACTTATCTTATGACAGTAACGAAAAAGTTACTGACACAGAAAGTGAAGTTGAAAAGTTTAATGACGCTATCGAAGCTTCAAAAATTGAATTAACTAAAATAAGAAATAATGCCGAAGCTCAATTAGGTGCTGATAAAGCAGCGATTTTTGATGCACATTTACTTGTTTTAGATGATCCAGAATTAATACAACCCATTCAAGACAAAATTAGAAATGACAAAGTCAATGCTGCAACTGGTTTGGATGAAGTAACGACACAATTTATTTCTATTTTTGAGTCAATGGATAATGAATACATGAAAGAACGTGCAGCTGATATCAGAGATGTTTCTAAACGTGTATTGGCTCATATTCTAGGTGTAGATTTACCTAATCCTAGTTTAATCAATGAAAGTGCTGTCATTGTAGGTAATGACCTCACACCTTCAGATACAGCACAGTTGAATAAAGAATTTGTTCAAGGTTTTGTAACTAATATTGGTGGTAGAACAAGCCACTCTGCAATTATGAGTCGTTCTTTAGAGATTGCAGCTGTTGTCGGTACTAAATCTATCACTGAAGAAGTTAAACAAGGTGATATGATTATTGTAGATGGTATGTCCGGAGATGTTATCATTGATCCTACAGAAGATGAGTTAATTGCTTATCAAAACAAACGTGAGCGTTTCTTTGAAGATAAGAAAGAACTTCAAAAATTGCGCGATGCTGATACAGTAACAGTTGACGGTGTCCATGCTGAACTAGCTGCTAATATTGGTACTCCAGATGACTTATCAGGAGTTATTGATAACGGTGCACAAGGGATTGGTTTATACCGTACAGAATTCTTGTACATGGGTAGAGACCAAATGCCTACTGAGGAAGAACAATTCGAGGCTTATAAAAAGGTACTTGAAACTATGGACGGTAAACGTGTAGTTGTACGTACTTTAGATATTGGCGGAGATAAGGAGCTTCCATACTTAGATTTACCTAAAGAAATGAATCCATTCTTAGGTTATCGTGCGATACGTTTATGTTTAGCACAGCCGGAAATCTTTAGACCACAATTACGTGCATTACTACGTGCTTCAGTTTATGGGAAATTGAATATTATGTTCCCTATGGTAGCAACAATTAAAGAATTCCGTGACGCTAAATCAATACTTCTTGAAGAGAAAGAAAATCTTCTTCGCGAAGGTTACGAAGTTTCAGATGATATTGAATTAGGTATTATGGTTGAAATTCCATCTACCGCGGCACTTGCTGATGTATTTGCTAAAGAGGTAGATTTCTTTAGTATAGGAACGAATGACTTAATTCAATACACATTAGCTGCTGACCGTATGTCTGAACGAGTTTCATACTTATATCAACCATATAATCCTTCAATTTTACGATTAGTTAAACAAGTTATTGAAGCTTCTCATAAAGAAGGTAAATGGACTGGTATGTGTGGTGAAATGGCTGGAGATCAAACAGCTGTGCCTTTATTATTAGGTTTAGGTTTAGATGAGTTCTCAATGAGTGCGACTTCTATCCTAAAAGCTAGAAGACAAATCAATGGTTTAAGTAAAAATGAAATGGCTGAACTTGCTAATAGAGCTGTTGAATGCTCAACGCAAGAGGAAGTCGTTGAATTAGTTAACCAATTGGCTAAATAATTGACTTTAAAAAGAATATTTTAAGAGTATAAGACATAAAGTTCTTAGACTAGAAAAAGACAATTTCTATTAAAATAATATAGAAATTGTCTTTTTATAATGGTTTAAATCATATTAGTTTGTTAAATTCTATTTTTCTGCAAAATATGTCCTAGAATATTTTTTTAATATATTATATTGATTTAATAAATTACTTGAAGATGACAATATTTGTTTAGCTAGTTTGAAAATTTGAAATTAAACACGCGAAAATTAAAAATAGAAATTAAGGTGTAATATTCAATTCATAATTCAATTTTTCCATATCTACTTGATACATAGGTATCCCTTTAAGCAAAATAAAAGGTGTTGCAAATGCATCGTAATTCATCATTTCATTTTTATATTTTGGATTTTTGATATTTTTCTCTGTAAATTTTATATTTTTATTTACTAAATAATTTTTAATAAAAGCACAAGGTGGACAGTCATCTTTTGTATAAATAATCACTGTATCAGTCATATATTACATCCTCTCACGATTTATCTTACAACACTATATTAAAAAAGAGACGTCATTTCAACTTTGTGAACGTTGTGTGAAAAGACATAAAATCGTCACAGTGATTTAAAGCAATTTAATTTAGTTCAATAGTACTAAGGACTTATAATTTTAATCACTTGTCACTCCAATAACTAAAAAATAAAAATGAAGGGTGATTTATAGATGGATTCAGTTGAAATAGCTCGATTGTTGACGGGTATGACACTTGCAGTGCATATCATATTTGCAACAATTGGTGTTGGTATGCCACTTATGTTTGCAATAGCAGAGTTTATTGGCATAAAGAAAAATGATGCGAATTATATTACATTGGCTAAAAGATGGTCGAAAGGCTACACAATAACCGTTGCTGTTGGCGTCGTTACAGGTACCATTATTGGTTTACAACTTTCACTTGTCTGGCCAACATTTATGAAAATGGGCGGTCATGTTATCGCTTTACCACTATTCATGGAAACTTTTGCATTCTTTTTTGAAGCAATCTTTTTAAGTATTTATTTATATACTTGGGAAAGATTTAAAAATAAATGGACACATTTTTTCATATCTATACCCGTTATTATAGGCGGTTCATTTTCTGCATTCTTCATTACATCAGTCAATTCATTTATGAATACTCCAGCAGGTTTTGAAATAAAAAATGGTCGAATGGTAAATGTTCGACCATTAGAAGCAATGTTTAATTCATCGTTTATGGTTCGTGCTTTACATGTAGTTGCAACTGCAGGTATGACGATGGCGTTTATATTAGCTGCCATTGCAGCGTTTAAATTATTACGTCATAATCATAAAGAAGATAGAATATACCATACAAAAGCTCTTAATTTAAGCATGATTGTTGGATTCATCAATACCGTTCTTTCGATGATTGCAGGAGATTTATCTGCTAAATTTTTACACAAAGTTCAACCAGATAAGCTTGCAGCATATGAGTGGCATTATGATACGCAATCTCATGCGAATTTAGTTCTTTTCGGTGTATTAAATGAAAAAACACATGAAGTTTCAGGAGCACTAGAGATTCCTGGATTACTTAGTTTTTTAGCAGATAATAGTTTTAATACAAAAGTTAAAGGTTTAAATGCATTTCCTAAAAATGAATTACCTCCTATGATAGTTCATTACTTTTTCGATTTGATGGTATCAATGGGAATATTCTGTTTTATCATTTCAGGACTCTATATGTTATTTTTAATTGTTAAAAAGTTACGTAAATATGTAACTAGTAGTGTGATGTTATACGCTATCTTGTTAACTGGTCCCGCATCAATGTTAGCGATAGAATTTGGTTGGTTCTTAACTGAAATGGGTCGTCAACCGTGGATTATACGAGGGTATATGCGCGTATCAGAGGCGGCTACCCAGGCGGGGGGAATCACATTAGTAACGACGTTATTCGGTTTACTATATCTTTTATTACTAGTTACTTCGGCTTATGTACTAATTAGAATTTTTAAAAATCAACCTGCTTATAAAGATGTAGAAAAAGTGATTGAAGAGAGAGGTGAAACAAAATGATTTACGCTTATATCGGTATAACAGTATTATGGGTATTTTTATTTTGTTATATTATCATCGCCTCCATTGATTTTGGTGCAGGTTTTTTCGCATTGCATTCTAAAATGACAGGTAATGAGAAAAAGGTTAATCATTTAATCCATAGATACCTCAATCCAGTTTGGGAAGTTACAAATGTCTTTTTCGTTTTCTTTTTTGTAGGATTTATTGGTTTTTTTCCTGATTCTGCTAAATACTTAGGAACAGTTTTATTAGTTCCTGGATCAATAGCTTTAATTCTTATTTCTATACGAAGTAGTTTTTATGCTTTTGAAAATTATGGTCAAGATACTAAACTACCCTGGATTGTATTATATGGTTTAACAGGTCTATTAATTCCAGCCTCTCTAGCAACTGCTCTAACAATTTCAGAAGGTGGTTATATCTATGAGCATGGCACACATGTTGATTTAGATTGGATACAATTATTATTAAGTCCATTTGCATGGTCTGTAGTATTCTTAGCCATAATTTCAGTGCTCTATATTTCATCAGGTTTTTTAACATATTATGCTCATAAAGCAAATGATCAACCAGCTTATGATATGACACGACAATGGCATATTTTTTGGGGGCCACCTATGATTGTGATTTCATTATTTGTTTTCTTATCTCTTAGAATTCAAAATTCTGATCACTTTAGAACTGCTATTTTTAATTATTGGTGGATGTTTGCAATCAGCTTTATATTTTTTATAATAGCTGGATTACTGACTATATTTAAAAAGAAACATGGTTTAGCTTTTATCATGGTTATATTGCAAATGTTATTTGCATTCTTTGGCTACGGAATGAGTAAACTTCCATATTTACTTTATCCGTTTATTAAAATTACAGACTCTCATGTCAATCCGGAAATGGGATTATCATTAGTTATTGTTTTTGTTTTAGGTTTACTTTTATTAATTCCATCGTTAATATTATTATTAAGATTATTTGTTTTCGACAAAGCATATGTGGAAGGAAAGAAATAATAAGACTCTGAGGAATGTTAGTAATCATTCCTCTTTTATATAGTGGAGGACGAATATGGATAAAGAGTATGTCGTAATTGGACTAGGGCGTTTTGGCGGTAGTATTGTTAGAGAACTTAACGCATTAGACATGGATGTTATGGCTATTGATAGAGACGAAAATCGTGTTAACGAATATAGTGATATAGCAACACATGCTGTTGTTGCTGATACAACTGATGAGGCAGTAATGAAGAGTTTAGGAATACGTAATTTCGATCATGTTATTGTCGCTATTGGTGAGAATATACAATCTAGTACACTAACGACGTTAATTCTTAAAGAATTAGGTGTCAAAAAGGTTACTGCTAAAGCTCAAAATGATTATCATGCTAAGATTTTAAATAAAATAGGTGCTGACACTGTTGTGCATCCTGAAAGAGATATGGGAAGACGTATTGCTCATAACGTTGCTAGTGCTAGTGTACTTGATTACTTAGAACTTGCTGATGAGCATTCAATCGTTGAATTAAAATCTACAGAAAAAATGGCAGGTCAAACAATTATTGAATTAGATATTCGAGCGCAATATGGTATTAACATTATAGCAATTAAAAGAGCTAAAGAATTTATAGTTTCTCCGGATCCTAACATCAATATTGAAATAGGGGACATTTTAATTATGATTGGTCATGATAATGACTTAGGTCGCTTTGAAAAAAATATAAGTAAGTAAATGTTTACATAATCCAATTTTAAATTGATGTATCTGTATAGCATAAGTGAATTGTTGAAAAGTGAAATTTGTTTCTTTTTGTTTTTAGAATATCGTAAATGAAAATCTAGTTTATAATGTTGAATCTTTTTAAGTATTTAAATAGATTAATAAAATTGTATTATTTTAGGCTTAAACATAATAAAGTACACTTAATTATTTGTACTTCTATTAAATGTTATTCCTGTAAATAAATATTTCAAAATTATAAAAAGTAAACTGGGACATTAATCCCAAAAAAGCAGTAAGATATTTTCTGATTGAAAATTACCTTACTGCTTTTCTCTATTTATACAATACTAAGTATTGTATGACATACTTTGTGAATAAAGGTTATAACATGACTCAATTTACCATACTAATAGAAACTTCAGTACTCATCTCCATAAATGATATGTTTAGCATGTGAATGATATTATTGAAACAATTATAGATCCCGAGTTAAATGAAATTGAACACCATTGTGATACAATCCATTATATCATCGTAAAATGTTGTTAAAAGTAGTTTTATATGTTCTATACATAATCAGTATTTTCTGATTGGAATATAGAGACATTACTTTAAGAAATTTTCTGAACCTAAACCATAAAACAATTAGCTAGTCAAAGAAGGAATAGGATTTGTATTAAAGGAACTTATATAAGTAAGATAGTATCTCAACAAGCTTATTATAGTTTGAAAATTATAAAAGAGACAATTGCTATATGAAATAATATAGCAATTGTCTCTTTTTACTAGTTTAAGAACTTTAAGTTCTATACTTCTTTTTTTATAAGAAATTCAAAGATAGAAGATATAATCTCAAATCGTATTAAATGAATAACTCAAAATAATTAATTACTACTAAAAATATCTAATATTATTAGAGTGATGGAAACATTTAAAGTAGTATAAATTCATTGTAACTTGACTAAATATATTTAAGTGTTTATTTATCTTCATTTACTTTCATTATCACAGGTAAAATCATAGGTTTTCGAGCTGTTTTTTCATAAAGATAAGGATGTAATGTTTCGATAATTGAAGATTTAATTTGATGCCATTGAATATCTTTATTGCTGTTAAGTTTAGAAATGACATCGCCTTTAATTTTACGTTGAGCATCATAAATTAATTGACCAGATTCACGCATATAAACAAAACCACGTGAAATAATATCAGGGCCAGATAGTAATTTGTTAGTATTAAAGTCAATGCTCACAACAACAATAACTAACCCTTCTTCTGAAAGTAATTTACGATCTCTGATGACAACATTGCCAATATCACCTATACCACTGCCATCAACGAGTACATTGCCGGAAGGAATTCTTCCTGCTTTTCGTGCAGAATCATGAGTTAAGGCAAGTACATCACCGATATCGAAAATAAATACATTATCTTCATCAACACCGCATTGAACACCAGTCTCGCCATGAGCTTTAAGCATACGATATTCACCGTGAATTGGCAGGAAGTATTTAGGTTGAATCAGACGTAACATTAATTGTTGATCACCTTGAGAACCGTGTCCAGAAGTGTGAATGTTTGATATTTTACTATGAATCACATCTGCACCAGCTTTGTACAACGCATTAATTGTACGATTGATACTCTTAGTGTTACCTGGAATAGGTGAAGAACTAAATACTACAGTGTCTTCCGGTATAATTTTTATTTGCTTATGTGTACCATTTGCAATTCTTGATAATGCAGCCATAGGTTCACCTTGAGAACCAGTACAAAGAATGAGTAACTCGTGTTTAGGTACACTATTTATTTTATTAGGCTCTATAAACGTTTCTGGTGGCGCTTTGATATATCCTAGTTCCATACCAATTTTGATATTGTTTTCCATTGAACGTCCAAATGTAACGATTTTACGATTATATTTAATTGCTGCTTCAACGGCTTGTTGAACACGATAAATATTAGAAGCAAAAGTTGCAAAGATAATACGACCCTTACAATTTCTGAAAATTTTATCGACATTTTGTCCAACTTCACGTTCACTTAAAGTGAAATCTGGAACTAGTGCATTTGTTGAGTCTGATAGTAAGCACAACACACCTTCATGACCTAATTGGGCCATTTTAGCTATGTTAGCAGGCTCACCTACAGGAGTAAAGTCAAATTTGAAGTCTCCCGTATGAACAATTTTACCTTCAGGTGTATCGACTATAACGCCATATGCTTCTGGAATACTATGTGTGGTTAGATAGAAAGAAATTTCAAAATGCTTAGACTTAATTACGCTACTTTCATCTATTTCATGTAATTCAGTCGTTCTAAGCAAATGATGTTCTTCTAGTTTATTGCGAATGAGACCTAACGCTAATGGACCACCGTAAATAGGTACATTAATTTGTTTTAATAGGAAGGGCACACCACCTATATGGTCTTCGTGTCCATGAGTAATAAACAGACCGACAATCTTATCTTGGTTCTGTTCTAAGTAAGTGTAATCAGGAATTACATAATCAATTCCTAAAAGATTATCGTCAGGGAATTTGATTCCAGCATCAATGATTACAATTTCATCTTTGTACTCAACAGCATAGGTATTTTTTCCAACTTCACCTAAACCACCAAGTGCATATACACCTACTTCATTTGAATGTAGTTGTTTCATTATTCGGCGTTCTCCACATTAAAGTGTGTTGAATGTTCTTTTTCATATTCTAAGTGTGCGCCCTCTAATTTAGTAATAAATTCAATATTAAAATTTCGATCTTTCAAATAACGTCTTACTTGTTCCTCAGTTTGTCCCTCAACATAAATTGTTTGAGTATTTTCACGAACGATGACTTCATCTTTATTATGTTGATAAAATACTTTAAATACTGCCATTATTGTATTGTCCTCCTATAAATTATAATTGTTATATTTTACGACCCTAGTTGTGAATACTCGGGTTATTAAAGATTTTTTACATATCCATTAGAGTATTATTCTTCAATAATTTTTGTGTTCTAAATTTAATTTGTTAGAAACATACCAGCTCAATCTAAACGTAATTTTTATACTTGTTTAATCTCACTGCCCAGTATGTTCTCTAGGGTAATAATGTCGTTCAAAATTTGAAATTAGTATCAATTTACTAAGATTTCAGTTAAGTAATATTTTACATGATGTTTTTGAATAAATAAAGCAGTTTTATTTCGCTATGTACTTTCTTGTTTTTAAATTAATGTTAATAACATTTGAATTACTTTAAAAAAAAAACACTTCATCAAGTAAGTATAAAATGCAACTTAATGAAGTGTTTTAATATAGTTCATGATTTAGACTTCTACGGCCTCTTCATGTGGTTTTAGAGGTTCATTGGCATCAATATAATCATAAAACATAATGCCATTTAGATGATCAATTTCGTGTTGAAATACAATTGCAGGATAGCCTTTGAGGCGTAATTTAACATCATTTCCATCAATATCTTGAGCTTTAATAGTGACTCTATGATGACGATGCACTAAACCTGGGATGTTTTCATCAACACTAAGGCAACCTTCACCAGTTGGTAAATAAGCTTCTTGTACACTGTAACTTACTATTTTAGGATTTACGAGCATATAATCATACGATTTGCCGTTTCCATCATCAGGTAAGTAGACAGCAATCATACGCTTTGGTTCATTAATTTGTGGAGCAGCTAAACCTACACCAGAACGTAGACCATAACGTTTTGCCGTTTCTTCATCCTGACTATTGATTAGAAATTCACGCATTGCGCGCAACGTTTCTTTATCATTGTTAGACAGTGGGAAGCTTAATTCTTTCGCTTTTTCACGAAGTGTTGGATGACCATCTCTTATAATATCTTTCATTGTTATCATGTCATACACCTTCCTTATTAAATAATATATCAGATATGATAGATACAAGTACATTAATAGATACTCAAAGATTTTATAGCTTTAAATGTTTGCACTAGAATATAGAATGATAGCTTTATATTGATTTATTATTATTTATTATTTAATATTACAAGCGAACAACTTTGAGGAGGTAACAGTTCATGAATTTTAAAAAGACTGTAGCAATTGTCCTAACGTCATCAGTGTTATTAGCTGGATGTACTATAGATAAAAAAGAAATTAAAAAATATGATGATCAAGTACAAAAAGCTATGGACCAAGAGAAACCCGTTAATCAAGTAAGTAAAAAAATAAACGAATTAGAAGAGAAAAAGCAAAAATTATTTAAAAAGGTAAATGATAAAGATCAAAGCACACGTAAAAAAGCAGCTGAAGATATCGTTGAAAATGTAAAACAAAGACAAAAAGAATTTGAAAAAGAAGAGAAGGCTATAGATAATTCTGAAAAAGAATTTAAACAAGCCAAGCAATATCTTGAACATGTAGAAAACAAAGCAAAGAAAAAAGAAGTTGAACAACTTGATAGTGCTATTAAAGAAAAATATAAATCACACGATGCTTATGCAAAGGCTTACAAAAAAGCACTTAACAAGGAAAAACAACTGTTTTCTTATTTGAATGAAGATAATGCAACACAATCAGAAGTAGACGAAAAATCTAAAGATCTTTCTAAAGCATATAAAGAAATGAATAATAAGTTTAATGCATACTCAAAAGCCATTGAGAAAGTAAAAAGAGAAAAACAGGATGTAGACCAATTAAAATAAATAATGAGTTAATACAGTTGCGTGATTTTTAATATAACAGGTCATGTAACTGTATTATTTTTATGTGGAACAGAACTTTATGAAATCGTTTAACAGAGATTTTTATTTGTGATACAATTAAGGAGGATAAAATGAATTTCTATTTACATGGGAAAGGTATGGTGAATTGAATGGCTCCTAAGTTACAAGCCCAATTCGATGCAGTTAAAGTTTTAAATGAGACTCAATCGAAATTTGAAATGGTTCAAATTTTGGATGAAGACGGAAATGTCGTTAATGAAGACTTAGTACCTGATTTAACAGACGAACAATTAGTGGAATTAATGGAAAGAATGGTATGGACTAGAATTCTTGATCAACGTTCTATTTCATTAAATAGACAAGGACGTTTAGGTTTCTATGCACCAACAGCAGGTCAAGAAGCTTCACAATTAGCATCTCAGTATGCTTTAGAAAGTGAAGACTTCATTTTACCTGGTTATCGTGATGTGCCTCAGATTATTTGGCATGGCTTACCTCTTACAGACGCGTTCTTATTCTCAAGAGGGCACTTCAAAGGTAACCAATTCCCTGAGGGAGTTAATGCACTTAGCCCACAAATCATTATCGGAGCACAATATATTCAAACTGCCGGTGTAGCATTTGGACTTAAAAAACGTGGCAAAAATGCAGTGGCAATTACTTATACTGGTGATGGTGGTTCATCACAAGGTGACTTCTATGAAGGAATTAACTTTGCATCTGCATATAAAGCACCTGCAATTTTTGTAATTCAAAACAATAACTATGCCATCTCTACACCACGTAGTAAACAAACAGCTGCAGAAACATTAGCACAAAAGGCTATTTCAGTTGGTATCCCTGGAATTCAAGTTGATGGAATGGATGCTTTAGCTGTTTATCAAGCAACATTAGAAGCACGTGAACGTGCAGTAGCAGGAGAAGGTCCAACTGTTATCGAAACTTTAACTTATCGTTATGGACCACATACTATGGCTGGTGATGATCCTACTCGTTATAGAACTTCAGATGAAGATGCCGAATGGGAGAAAAAAGACCCATTAGTACGTTTCAGAAAATATTTAGAAGCTAAAGGTCTTTGGAATGAAGACAAAGAGAATGAAGTGGTTGAACGTGCAAAATCTGAAATAAAAGCAGCTATTAAAGAGGCTGACAATACAGAAAAACAAACTGTTACTTCTCTAATGGATATCATGTATGAAGAAATGCCTCAAAATTTAGCAGAACAATATGAAATTTACAAAGAGAAGGAGTCGAAGTAAGCCATGGCACAAATGACAATGGTTCAAGCGATTAACGATGCGCTTAAAAGTGAACTCAAAAGAGACGAAGACGTTTTAGTTTTCGGTGAAGACGTTGGTGTTAACGGTGGTGTATTCCGTGTTACTGAAGGTTTACAAAAAGAATTTGGCGAAGATCGAGTGTTTGATACACCATTAGCAGAGTCTGGAATTGGTGGGCTTGCACTAGGCTTAGCAGTGACTGGCTTCCGTCCAGTTATGGAAATTCAATTCTTAGGATTCGTTTATGAGGTGTTTGACGAAGTAGCTGGTCAAATTGCTCGTACTCGTTTCCGTTCAGGTGGAACTAAACCAGCGCCAGTTACAATTCGTGCACCTTTTGGTGGTGGCGTTCACACTCCAGAGTTGCATGCTGATAATTTAGAAGGTATCTTAGCTCAATCACCTGGTTTGAAAGTAGTTATTCCATCAGGACCATATGATGCTAAAGGATTATTAATTTCTTCTATTCAAAGTAATGATCCAGTTGTGTATCTAGAACATATGAAATTATATCGTTCTTTCCGTGAAGAGGTTCCTGAAGAAGAATACACACTTGACATCGGAAAAGCCAATGTTAAAAAAGAAGGTAATGATATTACTTTAATATCTTACGGGGCAATGGTACAAGAATCACTAAAAGCTGCTGAAGAGTTAGAAAAAGATGGTTATTCAGTTGAAGTTATTGACTTACGTACTGTACAACCAATTGATATCGATACTCTAGTAGCGTCTGTTGAGAAAACTGGTCGTGCTGTAGTTGTACAAGAAGCTCAACGCCAAGCTGGTGTAGGTGCACAAGTGGCAGCAGAATTAGCAGAGCGAGCAATTCTTTCATTAGAAGCTCCAATAGCTCGAGTAGCCGCATCAGATACTATTTATCCATTTACTCAAGCTGAAAACGTTTGGTTACCAAATAAAAAAGATATTATAGAGCAGGCTAAGGCAACTTTAGAATTTTAATTATTAAAACAAGCAAACGTAAAAATATCAATCAAATAAAGTTTACATTTAGTTGTAAGGTCTTCCTTACCTTACAACTTTTGTATAAATTTTCAATAATTTAAATACGTAAATCTTAGGAGGACAAGAACGTGGCATTTGAATTTAGATTACCCGATATCGGGGAAGGTATCCACGAAGGTGAAATTGTTAAATGGTTTATTAAAGCCGGCGACACAATTGAAGAAGATGATGTATTAGCAGAAGTTCAAAATGATAAGTCTGTAGTAGAAATTCCTTCTCCAGTAAGTGGTACTGTTGAAGAAGTGTTAGTAGATGAAGGAACAGTGGCAGTTGTAGGAGATGTCATCGTTAAAATTGATGCACCTGATGCAGAAGAAATGCAATTTAAAGGTCATGGCGATGATGAGGATTCTAAGAAAGAAGAAAAAGAACAAGAATCAACTGTGCAAGAAGAAGCTTCATCAACTCAATCACAAGAAAAGACAGAAGTAGATGAAAATAAAACTGTTAAAGCGATGCCGTCAGTGCGTAAGTATGCACGTGAGAATGGTGTCAATATTAAAGCTGTAAATGGTTCTGGTAAAAATGGACGAATTACAAAAGAAGACATTGATGCATACTTAAATGGTGGTAGTTCCGAAGAAGGTTCAAACACTAGCGCAGCATCTGAATCAACTTCTAGTGATGTCGATAATGCTTCAGCAACACAAGCTTTACCAGAAGGTGACTTCCCTGAAACTACAGAAAAAATACCTGCAATGCGCAAAGCAATTGCTAAAGCAATGGTTAATTCTAAACACACTGCACCTCATGTTACATTAATGGATGAAATTGATGTGCAAGAACTATGGGATCACCGTAAGAAATTTAAAGAAATTGCTGCTGAACAAGGTACAAAACTTACTTTCTTACCATATGTTGTTAAAGCACTAGTTTCTGCACTTAAAAAATATCCAGCACTTAATACTTCTTTCAATGAAGAAGCTGGAGAGGTTGTGCACAAACATTACTGGAATATTGGTATTGCTGCAGATACGGATAAAGGATTATTAGTACCAGTAGTTAAACATGCTGATCGTAAATCAATATTCGAAATTTCTGATGAAATTAATGAACTAGCTGTAAAAGCACGTGATGGTAAATTAACTTCAGAAGAAATGAAAGGTGCAACATGCACAATTAGTAATATCGGTTCCGCTGGTGGTCAATGGTTCACACCAGTTATCAATCACCCAGAAGTAGCTATCTTAGGAATTGGCCGTATCGCTCAAAAACCTATCGTTAAAGATGGAGAAATTGTAGCTGCACCAGTATTAGCTTTATCATTAAGCTTTGACCATAGACAAATCGATGGTGCTACTGGACAAAATGCTATGAATCACATTAAACGCTTATTAAATAATCCAGAATTATTATTAATGGAGGGGTAAAAACATGGTAGTTGGAGATTTCCCAATTGAAACAGATACTATTGTAATAGGAGCAGGTCCAGGTGGATATGTCGCAGCCATTCGTGCGGCTCAATTAGGACAAAAGGTAACAATCGTTGAGAAAGGTAATTTAGGTGGTGTGTGCTTAAACGTAGGTTGTATACCTTCAAAAGCATTACTTCATGCTTCTCATCGCTTTGTTGAAGCGCAAAATTCAGAAAACTTAGGGGTAATTGCTGAAAGCGTTTCTTTAAACTATCAAAAAGTTCAAGAATTCAAGACTTCTGTAGTTAATAAATTAACTGGCGGTGTTGAAGGACTTTTAAAAGGTAACAAAGTAGAGATTGTTAGAGGTGAAGCTTATTTCGTTGATAACAATAGTTTACGTGTCATGGACGAAAAGAGTGCTCAAACTTACAATTTCAAACATGCGATTATAGCTACAGGTTCAAGACCGATTGAAATTCCAAATTTTGAATTCGGTAAACGTGTTATCGATTCAACAGGAGCTTTAAATCTACAAGAAGTACCTAACAAAATAGTTGTAGTTGGTGGCGGATATATCGGTTCTGAATTAGGTACTGCTTTTGCAAACTTTGGCTCTGAAGTTACAATCCTTGAAGGTGCAAAAGATATTCTAGGCGGATTTGAAAAGCAAATGACGCAACCTGTTAAAAAAGGTATGAAGGAAAAAGGTATCGAAATCGTTACTGAAGCAATGGCAAAATCTGCTGAAGAAACTGAAAATGGTGTCAAAGTAACTTATGAGGCAAAAGGTGAGGAACAAACTATCGAAGCTGATTATGTTTTAGTTACAGTTGGCCGTCGCCCTAATACTGATGAATTAGGATTAGAAGAACTTGGTCTAAAATTTGCTGATCGTGGATTACTAGAAGTGGACAAACAAAGTCGTACTTCTATTGAAAATATCTTTGCGATTGGAGATATTGTACCTGGATTACCATTAGCTCACAAAGCTAGTTACGAAGGTAAAGTTGCTGCTGAAGCGATAGATGGTCAAGCCGCAGAGGTAGATTATATTGGTATGCCAGCAGTTTGCTTTACAGAACCAGAATTAGCACAAGTTGGTTATACTGAAGCTCAAGCAAAAGAAGAAGGTTTATCAATTAAAGCTTCTAAATTCCCTTATGCAGCTAATGGACGAGCTTTATCTTTAGATGATACAAATGGTTTTGTTAAGTTAATCACGCTTAAAGAAGATGATACGCTTATTGGAGCACAAGTTGTAGGTACTGGTGCATCTGATATTATCTCTGAATTAGGTTTAGCTATCGAGTCAGGTATGAATGCTGAAGATATCGCATTAACTGTACATGCACACCCAACTTTAGGTGAAATGACAATGGAAGCTGCTGAAAAAGCAATTGGTTATCCAATTCATACTATGTAATTACAAGTTAATAATGATAAATGTATTCAAATTAATATGATTTATTTATGATTTGTACGTATATTACTTTTTCGTATGTATAGTCACAGACTGGCATAGTCATACGTATCATAAATCATTTCAAAATATTACCCTCAGCATTTAGCTATTCTAAATCATAGCGATCTGTTGGGGGTATTTATTCATGGTGGGATAGAATTCAAAAATGGATTTTATCCCATCTTTTTATGCCAATAAAGGTATACTGTGTTATTTTTAATATATCTAAATTTGAAAAATAAAAGTATAAAGTATATAAAGGAGAGGATACTATGGAATATCAATATCCATTAGATTTAGATTGGACTAATGATGAAATGATGAAAGTGATTCATTTCTTTAATAAAATCGAAAATTATTATGAGTCATCTGTAAAGGGTGACGAAGTTTTAAATGCTTATAAAAATTTTAAACATATTGTGCCCGGAAAAGCTGATGAAAAACAGATTTTTAAAGAATTTGAAAATAAAAGTGGTTATAATAGTTACAAAGTAATTCAAGAAATTAAAAAAAATCCAAATCAAACTATTTTTAATAAAGATATCGACTAACTTTTTCTATTAAATCCGCAATAATAAGTTAATATAAAACTATTGATTACGTAGCTATATTTTGTTATTTTTATTAAGCATTAAACAAAATGTTTGATATAAGTAAACATGATATAGCTTTTTTAGGTGGTCAGAAAGATGGATATTGGATATAAATTACGTAATTTAAGAAGAATAAAAAATTTGACACAAGAGGAATTAGCAGAGCGAACTGATCTATCAAAAGGATATATATCGCAAATTGAAAGTAATCATGCTTCACCTAGTATGGAAACATTTTTAAATTTAATAGAAGTACTTGGTACTTCTGCAAGCGACTTTTTTAAAGAATCGTCAGATGAGAAGGTACTTTATAAGAAGAACGAACAGACTATTTATGATGAGTATGATAAAGGTTATATCTTGAACTGGCTTGTAACGAATTCTAATGAGTTTGACATGGAACCATTGATTCTAACTTTACGACCAAATGCCTCATATAAAAACTTTAAACCATCTGAATCAGATACTTTTATCTATTGTTTAAATGGTGAAGTATCACTTCAACTAGGAAATCAAGTATATAAAGCTTGTAAAGAAGATGTACTTTATTTTAAAGCGAAAGATAAACATCGCTTATATAACGAAACAAATAAAGAAGTTAAGGTTTTAATCGTTGCCACAGCTTCATATTTATAGGAGGAAACTTTATGAATCCATTGCTTTCTTTTAAAGATGTCAGTAAGGGCTTTGAAGATGTACAAATACTAAACGAAATTAATATTGATATTGAACCAGGCTATTTTTATACACTTTTAGGTCCTTCGGGTTGTGGAAAAACAACAATTTTAAAACTCATAGCAGGATTTGAATATCCCGATAGTGGAGATATTATATATAAAGATAAACCTATTGGTAAAATGCCGCCGAATAAGCGTAAGGTAAATACTGTATTCCAAGATTATGCATTATTTCCACATTTAAATGTATTCGACAATATAGCATATGGTTTAAAATTAAAAAAATTAAGTAAGTCAGAAATTAAGCGTAAAGTTACTGAGGCACTTCAGTTGGTGAAATTAAGTGGGTATGAACATAGGCAAATACAAGGTATGAGTGGTGGACAAAAACAACGTGTAGCCATAGCACGAGCAATTGTTAATGAGCCTGAAATATTATTATTAGATGAGTCTTTATCCGCCTTAGATTTAAAATTACGAACAGAAATGCAATATTTATTGAGAGAACTTCAATCCCGTTTAGGTATAACCTTTATATTTGTAACTCATGATCAAGAAGAGGCCTTAGCATTAAGTGATTATATTTTTGTTATGAAAGATGGCAAAATTCAACAATTCGGGACACCAATAGATATATACGATGAACCAGTTAACCGATTTGTTGCTGATTTTATAGGAGAGTCCAATATAGTTGAAGGTACAATGGTTGAAGATTTTGTCGTCAATATTTATGGTCAAAATTTTGATTGTGTAGATATGGGAATAACAGAAAATAAAAAAGTTGAAGTTGTAATTAGACCCGAAGACATTTCACTTGTTTCAAAAAATGATGGGCTATTTAAAGCCAAAGTTGATTCTATGCTATTTAGAGGTGTACATTATGAAATTTGTTGCAAAGACAGAAAAGGGTATGAATGGGTAATACAATCAACAAAAAAAGCTAATGTAGGTAGTGAAGTAGGGCTGTATTTTGAACCAGAAGCAATACACATCATGGTACCAGGTGAAACAGAAGAAGAATTTGATAAGCGAATTGAAAGTTATGAGGACTATCATCATGCGTAATGTCAATAAATGGTTACTGGTTCCTTACTTATTATGGATGGTTATATTTATTATCATTCCAGTCATTTTACTTGTTTACTTTTCTTTTATAGATATTCATGGTCACTTTAGTTTTACAAATTATGAGCAGGTATTTTCAACTAGATATTTAAAAATGTTTATTGATTCAATTTGGTATGCCGCTTTAATTACAATGATTACCTTAGTAATAAGTTACCCAGCTGCGTACTTTATTTCTTATTCAAGATTTCAAAATATACTGCTCATGTTGTTAATTATCCCTACTTGGATTAACTTACTTCTTAAGACCTATGCATTTATTGGTTTGTTAGGGCATGATGGATTTATTAACCAAGCTCTACATGTATTTCAAATACCTAAATTAAACTTGTTGTTTACAAGTGGTGCATTTTTATTGGTGGCGAGTTATATATATATCCCATTTATGATTTTGCCTATATTTAACAGCATGAAAGCAATTCCTAACAATATTTTGCAAGCCTCTAATGATTTAGGTGCTAGTACATTTACTACGTTTCGTAAAGTCATCGTTCCGTTAACAAGAGAAGGTATTAAAACTGGTGTGCAAGTAACATTTATACCAGCTCTTTCACTGTTTATGATTACCAGGTTGATTGCTGGGAACAAAGTAATCAATGTAGGTACAGCAATTGAAGAACAGTTCTTAACTATACAAAATTATGGATTAGGTTCCACTATAGCACTTTTTCTTATTATTTTTATGGCCTTTTTACTCATTATTACAAAATCAAAATCATCTAATGGGAAGGGGTGATTAGTGTGAAATGGTATGGAAAATTATATATAGCTCTATTAATAAGTGTGCTTTATATTCCTATTTTCTTTTTAATGATTTATTCTTTTAATTCTGCGGGGAATATGAGTCACTTCGAACATTTTACTTTAGAACATTACCACTCCCTTTTTCATAATGATCGGTTGATGTCGGTGATTTTTAATACTGTTGCAGTGGCACTTTTATCTGCATCGATTGCTACAGTTATAGGTACATTTGGTGCAATCGCTTTATATTATTTACGCAACAAACGGTTTAAGATTACGCTATTAACGATGAATAATGTATTAATGGTATCTTCAGACGTAGTCATTGGTGCTTCTTTTTTAATTATGTTCACTGCAATAGGACATTTCACAGGTTTAGGTTTAGGGTTTTCAACAGTGCTAGCATCTCATATAGCGTTCTGTATTCCAATTGTTGTTATCATCGTCTTACCCCAATTATATGAAATGAATGATAACATGTTAAATGCAGCAAGAGATTTAGGTGCTAATGAATCACAATTATTAAGTAGCATTATTATACCTAATATTATGCCCTCGATTATAGGAGGATTCTTTATGGCATTAACATATTCTTTAGATGATTTTACAGTAAGCTTCTTTGTTACCGGAAACGGATTTAGTGTATTGTCTGTAGAAGTTTATGCTATGGCTCGCAAAGGTATAAGTATGGAGATTAATGCCATTTCTACAATAATATTTATTGCTATTATGTTTGGAGTATTTGGATATTACTTTATTCAACATATCGTTAATCGTCAGAAAAAGATGAAACGAGGTGTCAATGAATGAAGCGATTTTTTCAACTTATCATTTCTGCTATGGTTATTGGTATTTTATGTTTAATGATTAGTCATTGGTTTAAATCAAAAGATAATACCCACGCAAATGAGAAGTTATATGTTTACAATTGGGGAGAATATATTGATCCTAGCTTAATTAAGAAGTTTGAAAAAGAAACAGGTATACAAGTCGTATATGAAACCTTTGATTCAAATGAAGCAATGGAAGCGAAAATTCGAAATGGAGGCACACACTATGATGTAGCTTTTCCAAGTGAATATACTGTTCAAAAACTAAAAAAAGCTAAATTGCTTGAGACTTTAAATCATGACAAAATTCCAAATATCAGAAATTTAGACAATGATTATATGAACTTGTCATATGACCCAAACAATCGATATTCAATTCCATATTTCTTTGGAACCGTAGGCATTTTATATGATAAAGAGAAATATCCTAATGAAACGTTTGATAGTTGGGGCGATTTGTATCATTCTCAACTCAAAAATGATATTTTATTAGTAGACGGTGCACGTGAAATAATTGGAATGGGATTAAATAAATTAGGGTATAGCCTTAATGACAAAAATCCGACCCATATTCATCAAGCAGAAAAAGATTTGCATAATTTAGCACCACAAGTTAGAGGTATAGTAGGCGACGAAATTACCATGATGCTTCAACAAAACGAAGGACATGTTGCAGTAGTTTGGAGTGGCGTTGCTGCACCACTTGTACAGGAAAATACTCGTTATAATTACGTGATACCTAAAGAAGGCTCCAATCTTTGGTTTGATAATATGGTGATACCTAAAACTGCACAAAATAAAGAAGGTGCGTATAAGTTTATGAATTTCTTACTAGACGCGCAAAATAGTGCCCAGAATACAGAATGGGTAGGATATGCAACACCTAATAAAGCAGCTCGAAGTAAGTTGCCTAAAGAGGTAAGAAACGATCATAGATTCTACCCATCAAAGCAAGAACAGCAACGGTTAGAAGTCTATAAAGATTTAGGTCAATCGTCTCTCAGTGATTATAATGAAAGCTTTTTAAATTTTAAAATGTCTTTAAAATAGCAAATGGTAGTTATTTTTAGAATTTTTTAATATAATAATGTGATAAGTAAGTTAAGGAGTTGTAACGAATGTTAGGAGAGCAATATACACAAATTAAGCGTCCAGCAAATCGGCTAACTGAAAAAATATTAGGTTGGTTTAGTTGGGTATTCTTACTCATATTAACTATTGTTTCAATGTTTATTGCGCTCGTATCTTTTAGTAATGATACGTCAATTGCCAATTTAGAAAACACACTTAATAATAATGAACTCGTACAACAAATTTTAGCCAATAATGATTTAAGTACAACTCAATTTGTGATTTGGTTACAAAATGGAGTTTGGGCAATTATTGTTTATTTTATTGTTTGTTTGCTCATCTCGTTTTTAGCGTTAATTTCTATGAATATAAGAATTTTGTCTGGTTTTCTTTTTTTAATAGCTGCTATAGTCACAATTCCACTTGTATTGTTGATTGTAACTCTAATCATTCCTATCCTATTCTTTATCATTGCAATGATGATGTTTGCAAGAAGAGATAGAATAGAAACAGTGCCATCTTATTATAATGATTATGATCAAACATACTATGATGAGAGAGGTTTTTATGAACCAGAGTCAAGAAATGAACATGGATATAATGATGATGTGTATGAACCTATGCACACTAAAAAGGAAGATAGAAATACAAGACGTCAATTCAATAGAAATGCTCAGCAACAAGATTCCTATAATGGTATAACTGATAATCAACCTGATGAAGATATATCTTCCAATCAACTTTATTCAGACGAATATGTAGACAATGAAGATAAATATTCTCAATTTCCAAAAAGAGCAGTTGAAAGTGAATATGCGTCTCAACAAACTGAAGATGAACCAACAGTCATGTCAAGACAAGCTAAGTACAATAAAAAATTTAAAAATACGGATTTTGAAGATGTACAACAGGAACATATGGAAGGTAATCAACTCGATGACGTAGGAGTTGTTGAACCACAAATTGATCCTAAAGAACTAAAAGCGCAAAGAAAAAGAGAAAAAGCAGAAATACGTGCTAAGAAAAAAGAAAAGAGAAAAGCATATAATAAACGTATGAAAGAACGAAGAAAAAACCAGCCAAGTGCTGTTAACCAACGACGTATGAATTATGAAGAACGTCGACAAATGATTAATAATGAACATGAAGATGCAGATAATAACTTAAACCAAGAGGAAGATTCAAAAAAAGAAAATTAATATTTATGCCTAGGACATTTATTGCTGTCCTAGGCATTTTAAAAAAATTCATCCTCTGTAACTAGATTTTATATAGGATGAATTCAATATTTTTAATTTTAGATTAACCGTATTACTTAATAAAAGTGGGGATACCTATATCGCTATTTCAAAGAAAGTGAGTTGGACTCTGGATAAATCAACTTGACACCTTAGCAACTTATTTACTTCTTAATCAATATGGGAAATGAACTTATTCGCGATAAAGATAAATTTTTAGTATGATTAAATTAACCATAGTTTTAAGAGTTAGGAGGCACATATTAATTGAATAGAAAAGTAGAAAAAAGATTAGCGTGGATTGCTAATATCTTAAGCCTATTATTTTTAATTTTTGGTATTCTATCGATATTTGTTATTAATAATGCATCAAATCAACAACAATATAATGAATTAATGAAGCAGTTTTCAGGTAATAATCAAGATATGTCATCTGAAATGTTTTTAGTTTCTCTTATTGCATCATTAGTCATTTTAGGTTTTTCAACGCTATTAGGTTTTGTTGGTGCAATGGTAATTGAAGGAAGAAAAAACCTTGCTGCCAGTTTACTCATAGCAGCGGCTATCGTAGGTTTATTTACGACTAATTTAATCGCGATGGTTTTATGGATGATTGCTGCGATTAGACTTTTTGCAAAAAAAGATAAAACATATGTAAATGAAAATGATACAGATCAACTTCGTCAAAACCATTCAAAGGACCAAAGTGATCTGAATCATCAACAAAATCAACAACAGAAAGATGTTTGGGATCCTGAACAAGAAATCAACAAACAAAAAAAGGACGATCCATATATATATTAATAGGTTTAGAATTGATATTTGACTAATAAATGTTGAATACAGTCCATAAAAATACGCCCTATCAGTAAAAATAATTGATAGGGCGTATTTTTTAATAAAGTAAGAAAGGGACTATACAACTTGAAGTTAAGTATGTGCATAAATGGCGAAAAATAATGACTTTTTTAATAAAATATAACGTCACTATCTAAATTGAATTTTATTATGTACTTTTTCAACAGTAGCTATATTTCTAATTCATCATTTCAAAATAGAGGATACTTATTCTTTGTTATTCATTTAATCATAATTCTTGAAATGTTTGAATGATAAGATATACGTTAAGTCCACTTAAGATAATTATGAGTAACCAGGAAATGATGTTAATCCATGTTTTATTCTTAAAAGTTCCCATAAGATTTTGATTACTTGTAGCTAATTGAAGCGGTATTAACGAAAATGGCAAAGCAATACTCAAAAACACTTGAGAAAAGACAAGTAATTGTTCAATTTTTTCAGTATTTCCTTTAAATACTATAAGACAAATGATAACAGGTATCACTGCTAAAGACCGAGTGATAAGACGACGTAACCAGTTTGGAATGGATAATTTAAGAAATCCTTCCATCACAATTTGGCCTGCTAACGTTCCCGTTATAGTTGAATTTTGACCAGAAGCTAAAAGGGCAACAGCAAATAAAGTACTCATAATACCGCCAAGCGATGCACCTAAAGCAGGTTCTGTTTTTAGAGCCGAATAAAGATCATAAAAACCACCCAAATCTTCAGTTTTTGTTCCAAAGAATAGCGCAGCGCCAAGTGTAAGTAATAAGCAATTGACTACAAAAGCGATGGATAGCTGTATATTAGAGTCGATGGTAGCATACTTAATCGCTTGTGCTTTTTCATGAATACTGTGTCTATCATATTTTCGCGATTGTACAATAGAAGAATGTAAATATAAGTTATGTGGCATAATAGTAGCACCTATGATACCTAGTGCAATATAAAGTATCCCTTGGTTTGTAACAATTTCTTTATGGGGCACAAAACCATTAAGCATATCCATTACTTGTGGAGAAGAAATATAAACTTCAAATACAAAAATAGCCAATACGGTAAAGATTAACGTTCCCACGATAGCTTCAATCTTTCTGAAGCCAAATTTCATGATGAATAATAATAAGAATACATCAAATACAGTGATTAATGCACCTACAATTAATGGTATACCAAAGATTAAATCTAATGCGATAGCACTTCCTATAACTTCTGCAATATCAGTAGCGATAATTGCTAATTCTGCAATAATCCAGAACATAATTGCTACAGGCTTATTTAAAAAATGACGTGTCATTTGTGCTAAATCCATACCAGTTGCTATTCCTAATCTCACAGTCATACTTTGTAACAACATAGCAGACAAGCTAGAGATTAAGATTACGAATAACAAGGTATAGCCATATTGTGCTCCTCCTTGCATGGATGTAATCCAATTTCCGGGATCCATGTAACCAACAGCGACAAGCAATCCTGGTCCTAAAAAAGCCAGAAATTTTTGACTTGCACTATCATTATGATTGAAGTTGATGGTGTTATTGATTTCATCTAAACTTCGTTGTTGTTCCTGATTGTTACTATTGATATTCAATAAAATCACCCCTATTAATATATGAGAATATATTAACCTAAAGAAAATATTAGGTCAACCTAAAAATATTGGGGCGATAAAAATGCTTGAATGACTTTTCATAATTTAAATCACTCAAGCATTTTAAATTTATTGATAAAATTTTAAAAATTCATCAAAAGTTTCCTCAACAAATTTTAGGAAAGACTTATCAGATTGTAATCTTTTATCGGTAGGTGATAATGTTCTGGCAACAAAAAATTCACCTTTTTTAACATTTTTGACTCTATCGATAGCAGCATGCAACTCTTCATTACTCATATCGTTGATATAGTGCTTTTCAGATTTCATATGATCTAGAGAAACACTATAATCACTAGGTAATGATGTCAGTTTATCAAAATGTTTATCAAATATTTTCACTTTTTCTTCTTTATTTCTACCTTCGTGCATGATACCGAACATAATGAAAAGCTGATTTCTAAACAATCCGATTTGAAAGTGTGGTAACATTTTATAACCACGTTTATTAGGAGCAAAAGCTACCCATGTATCGATAGGTGGATTGACACTTCTACGTGCGTGTTTAGCTACGTGAGCATAAAATGTTTCACCTGTTTGTGTAGTAAAATATTCTTCAAAATAAGATCCTAATTGATGAAGTTGAGGTCTGACATAGTCATTAAGTGCTTCCATTCTTTGATCTAATCCTTCGACTTCAAAAGCTTTAAAATCTTTAGGTGAAAAAGTATATTGAGTCATCATATGCCTCCTTTTAATATGATTAGGAATATTGTAGCATAAACTTTTAAAGTTTATCTAAAATAAGGATGGTCATTCTCTTGATTTACGAAGTCTTTTTAAAGGTAAAATAGTGTGTATTCATATAAATTTACATAGTTATTCATGTATAATATGTAGTAATAGGAGATGATACGATGGCTTTATATGATTTTGCAAAAGGATTGATACTAGAAGCAGGAAATAAGGTAAGATTGATGATGCAAGAAGAATTAGACATTAAGACTAAATCAAATCCTAATGATTTAGTTACAAATGTGGATAAGGCGACAGAGAATTATCTATATGAAACGATTCTTCATAATTATCCAGATCATCAGGTTATTGGCGAAGAGGGGCATGGTCATAATCTCGAGTATTTAAATGGGGTTATTTGGGTTATTGATCCGATTGATGGAACGCTTAATTTTGTTCACCAAAAAGAAAATTTTGCCATCTCTATTGGTATTTATCATGATGGGAAGCCTTATGCAGGTTTTGTTTATGATGTCATGAAAGATGTTTTATATCATGCAAAGGTTGGACAGGGTGCATTTGAAAACACACATAAACTTGAAATGATTCAAAACACCGAACTTAAAAGAAGTATTATAGGTATTAATCCTAATTGGCTTACGAAACCAATACTTAGTGATATTTTTAGTTCAATAGTGAATGAGGCAAGAAGTGCACGAGCATATGGTAGTGCAGCATTAGAAATTATTAGTGTAGCGAAAGGTCAATTGGCGGCTTACGTTACACCTAGATTACAACCGTGGGATTTTGCAGGTGGATTGTTGATTTTGAACGAAGTAGGCGGGATAGGAACCAACTTATTAGGCGATAAATTAGACTTCAATCAACCGAATTCAATATTAATAGCAAATCCTAGCCTTCATCGTGAAATATTAAACCATCATTTAAATCAGCAAAGAGATACGCTTATTACACTCCATGAAAAAAGATTTGGAAAGAGATAGAAAGACGGAATCAATAGAGTTAAAGAATTATCTATTTTCTTTAAATATGAAAATTTCAAATTTCTTTGTTCTTCAAACCTTAATTTGAAGAATGTCTTATAAGGAGTTTAGAACCACTAAAAGTTTGATATAAGTATTGTTGAGTTATCTCTTTATAAAAAATATAAAAGCCTAGGGCATAGTTGTTGGCCTAGGCTTTCATAATGTGTAGACGGTCAATGACTGAATTGAAAATGTACTGATATGAGGGTTATTTCATAATGAATTGTAGGTCACATCAGAGAGAATTTCACTCAGTTCATTCTACGAATCATCTAGGTGAAGAATCTTTACCCGAGTGAAACGACGAATTCAAGTTAAATTCCGTCTACTCTACCTCGATTGATTATGTTCATCATAAATAACTCACTGTTATGAAAAGTGTTAGATTTAAAATTTAGTAAATCAAAAATTGATAGTGTCCAAGACTTATAATATTTGATTTAAAGATGCAAGTTCATATCAGTATTATAATTACGTTCAATAACTGTCTTTGCGTGCTTTTAATGAAATCAATATAATGATAAATAAATTTTTAAAGCCAATTGTTTTTGCGATATTTCTTTTTCACACTGAACCCAACACCAAATGTTGCAATGAGAAGTATAAATGTTAAAATCATCATTGGAACATTAGCAGCACCTAATGCGAAACTAAATAATGTTAAAAAAACGACAGCCAATATTGAGAAGATCCAGAAAATGCCTTTAGATTTTTTTTGTTGCATCCCATACCCCACCTTTTACTTATCTTTTCAATAATATATGATATAATAAAACAGTTGCAATTAAAAGTGGGAGTATACAAAAGAAAGGAATTTATAAAATGACTAATTTAAGAGAAGATGTTCGTAATATAGCGATTATTGCGCATGTCGACCATGGTAAAACAACATTAGTAGACCAGTTGCTTAAACAATCAGGTATATTTCGTGAAAACGAACATGTCGACGAGCGTGCAATGGACTCTAATGATTTAGAAAGAGAACGTGGTATTACGATTCTTGCTAAAAATACAGCGATAGATTATAAAGGTACGCGTATCAATATATTAGACACACCTGGACACGCCGATTTTGGTGGTGAAGTTGAACGTATCATGAAAATGGTTGACGGTGTAGTACTAGTGGTTGACGCATATGAAGGTACAATGCCTCAAACTCGTTTTGTTCTTAAAAAAGCTTTAGAACAAAACCTAAAACCGGTTGTAGTTGTGAATAAAATTGATAAACCAGCAGCTAGACCTGAGGGAGTTGTAGATGAAGTATTAGACTTATTCATTGAATTGGAAGCGAATGATGAGCAATTAGACTTCCCAGTTGTTTATGCTTCAGCTGTGAATGGAACAGCAAGTCTAGACTCTGAAAACCAGGACGAAAATATGCAATCCCTATATGAGACGATTATTGACTATGTACCGGCACCAGTAGATAATTCAGATGAACCATTACAATTCCAAATTGCTTTACTAGATTATAATGATTATGTAGGTCGTATAGGCGTTGGACGTGTGTTCAGAGGTAAAATGCGTGTAGGTGATAATGTATCACTAATTAAATTAGATGGTACAGTTAAGAACTTTCGTGTGACGAAGATATTTGGTTACTTTGGTCTTAAACGTGAAGAAATTGAAGAAGCACAAGCAGGAGACTTAATAGCTGTTTCAGGTATGGAAGATATTAACGTTGGTGAAACAGTTACACCACATGATCATCGTGACCCATTACCTGTGTTACGTATTGATGAACCAACCCTAGAAATGACTTTTAAAGTAAATAACTCTCCATTTGCTGGACGTGAAGGTGATTATGTAACAGCTCGACAAATTCAAGAAAGATTAGATCAACAACTTGAAACAGATGTTTCTTTAAAAGTTACACCGACTGATCAACCAGATTCATGGGTTGTTGCTGGTCGTGGTGAACTACACTTGTCTATTCTTATTGAAAACATGAGACGAGAAGGCTTTGAATTACAGGTTTCTAAACCTCAAGTTATTTTAAGAGAAATCGATGGTGTGTTAAGTGAACCATTTGAGCGTGTACAATGTGAAGTGCCTTCTGAAAATGCCGGGGCAGTGATTGAATCATTAGGTGCACGAAAAGGTGAAATGTTAGATATGATGACAACCGACAATGGTTTGACGCGTTTAATCTTTATGGTACCTGCACGCGGTATGATTGGTTATACTACTGAATTTATGTCTATGACACGTGGTTATGGAATTATTAACCATACATTTGAAGAATTTAGACCACGAGTTAAAGCTCAAATCGGTGGTAGACGTAATGGTGCGTTGATTTCTATGGACCAAGGTCAAGCAACTTCCTATGCGGTTATTAACTTAGAAGATCGTGGTGTTAACTTTATGGAACCAGGTACTGAAGTATATGAAGGTATGATTGTTGGTGAACATAACCGTGAGAACGATTTAACAGTAAATATTACTAAAGCAAAGCATCAAACAAACGTACGTTCAGCTACTAAAGATCAAACACAAACGATGAATCGTCCTAGAATTTTAACATTAGAAGAAGCGTTACAATTTATTAATGATGATGAATTGGTGGAAGTAACTCCTGAAAGTATTCGCTTAAGAAAGAAAATACTTAATAAATCTGCCCGTGAAAAAGAAGCGAAAAGAGTTAAACAATTAATGCAGGACGAACAATAATTTAGTTATATAACAAATGGTGCAACCACAGTAATAATTTTCATTATTAAGGTTGCACCATTTATTTATGTTAGATACTTTGAAATTTTCAAATATATCATTTTAATCTCGTTTGCTTTGTTTAGGTGTATCGAGTCTACTTTTACAATCATCACACATGAAAGTGCGTATAGGATTATTTCTTAAGCGTTTAGCCTCGACTGTATGTTCATCAATAAAAACCTTAGTATCGCAAATAATACATTGAACCTTTCTCATATTAAAGCACCTCTATATGTGTGACATACTTAAATTGATGAGAGTATCCTTCCTCAGGTATATATATAAAACTATCAACGGCATTATCACTATATAAACGTTTGCCATTCCTAGAAAATTGAAAGAACAAATAAGGTAATAAGTCCATGGGTACATTGATAGAGTAATCTTTATTAGAAAGTTTTATTGTGCTAGCATTCTCCATGGGTTCGGCATTTTTGAAAAATGGTGTCATATTTATCACAAATGTCTCATCTAAAACCGAACGTTTTTTATATTTAATTTCAGAATCAAGCGTTGGTGGATTTGTTTGTCCTTCTAAAATAGCACGGTTCCATTCCTTGTTATCATCAAAGTTGATGGGTCTACTACCATCAAATACCCCACGTTCTAAATCATCAATAGTAACTTTTCTATCGTCAAATATCCAAGTCGTACTATCCAATGAAATAGGGAAATTGACTGCTCCTTTTATTTGAATCATAAATGCCCACTCCCTAAATTTTTATCTTTTATTATTTTAACACAAAATCGCTTTCACTTAATTTAAATTCGCTTGCTTTTTAACTTTCAGTAGGATAAACTTCTATTGTGAAGATATTAATTGAAACGATAGGGGGAATATGTCATGTCTAACCAATCGAAGTTAAATAGTGCGGCATATGACCAATTGAATAAAGATGCAGACAGAATATTACATCTAATTAAAGTTCAAATGGATAACTTAACTTTACCTTCTTGTCCACTTTATGAAGAGGTTTTAGATACTCAAATGTTTGGATTACAAAAGGAAGTTGATTTCGCAGTTCAACTTGGATTAGTTGATAAAGAAGATGGTAAGCAATTAATGCTAAGACTTGAAAAAGAACTTTCTAAATTGCACGAAGCATTTACGAATGTTTAAACTTTTTATTTGTAATTAATTGTAAAAATAATGTATTCGCTAAATTGAGAGTATGCATAATGTCTTATGTTTAAAGAAAATATTGATAGATGATTAATTGTGCGAGTCAATCATCGCATAAATGACTGAGTTGATATTAATTCTGATATCTTTCTCGGTCTTTTTTGTTGTAAGCTTTAAAAGTGAAATTGATTTGAAAGCAGACTAAAAAAAGCTCATTTCTCTCAAATATTGTTAAAGTAAATTTAAATCATGGATTTTAATGGTAGATGTATTTGTTTATATTTGTTTAATAGATACGTTGAAGTATATAATAGATAAGAACGCTTTTTAGTAGCGATGTGTTTTACTAAGTCAACAAAGAGATAAATTTTAATCATTTAGTATTGGAAGATCTAGTATATGAAAAATTTTAAAAATATAATGCGATATATTGGAAAGACTTCTAAATTTATCGATTATCCATTGTTAATAACTTATGTTGTCCTCTGTTTGATTGGATTAGTAATGGTTTATAGTGCAAGCATGGTTGCAGCTACAAAAGGTACTTTAACCGGGGGAGTACCAGTTTCAGGTACATACTTTTACAATCGACAACTTTTATACGTTATCATGAGCTTTATTATCGTATTTTTTATGGCTTTTATTATGAATGTTAAAATATTAAAAAAGCCTAATGTTCAAAAAGGTATGATGATTGGAATTTTTATACTTTTACTACTAACTTTAGTAATAGGAAAAAATATCAATGGTTCTAAAAGTTGGATTAACTTAGGATTCATGAACTTACAAGCTTCGGAGTTATTGAAGATTGCAATAATTCTATACATACCATTTATGATTGAAAAGAAGATGCCTGCGGTGAGACATAATATTAAATTAATATTAGGACCAATTTTGTTTGTTGTAACATGTTTGATACTTGTTCTTTTTCAAAAAGATGTTGGTCAAACAATGCTAATTGTGATCATATTCTTCTCAATTATTTTTTACTCAGGTATCGGTGTGCAGAATATGCTAAAATGGGGTACTTTGGTAGCTATTGGTTTTATCATCGTAGCTACATTTATGTTCATGTTAGACATGGTTCCAAGTTATTTGCAGGCACGTTTTAGTACGTTAACCAATCCCTTTAGTCAAGAATCAGGTACAGGATATCATATTTCTAATTCTCTTTTGGCAATTGGCAATGGTGGGTTGTTCGGACGTGGTCTAGGAAATAGTATTATGAAGCTTGGTTATTTGCCAGAGCCACATACAGACTTCATATTTGCTATTATTTGTGAAGAGATGGGATTAATCGGTGGCTTAATCGTTTTAATTTTAGAGTACTTTATTGTATATCGTGCTTTCCAACTTGCTAATAAAACGCAATCGTATTTTTATAAATTAGTTTGCGTTGGGATAGCTAGTTATATCGGAAGCCAAACATTTGTAAATATCGGTGGTATTTCTGCCACAATTCCACTTACTGGTGTACCGTTACCATTTATCAGTTTTGGTGGTTCATCGATGATTAGTTTAAGTATAGCCATGGGATTACTGCTTATTACAGCAAAACAGATAAAACAAGATGATAAACGACTGAAACAACGTAAGGTAGATATTAAACGTCGATATAATTAAATAGTATATAAAATTTATAATATCAAGTTAAGACTATAGCCCAAGATGAATGTAAATTATTCCTCTTGGGTTTTTCATATCATAATATTTGGTATAGTTAGTCACTACTCATGATCATAATTTAAGATTCTGTAAATCTGCATACTTTAACTAGCGTCATTCTTATATAGATGATAATATTAAGTTATTAACATTTATAAGTTTTCTAGTAATTGACTGACAACTTAACTTACACATAGTGCAGTCAGTTTGAACTAATTTATTTAATTAAATGTTACAAATTGATAAATGATATGATTCTTTCATGAATTACTATAGAATTATTCAATCATTTGAGATAAAATTTTATTATCTAATTATTTAGAAAATTCGTAACATTCTAAGGGGTGTCTTGGCTTTTGAAACAAATAAAGAAATTACTTGTTGCTAACCGTGGTGAAATCGCTATTAGAATTTTTAGAGCGGCAGCAGAATTAAATATTAGTACAGTAGCAATTTATTCTAATGAAGATAAAAGTTCGTTACATAGATATAAAGCAGATGAATCCTATTTAGTGGGAAGTGACTTAGGACCTGCTGAAAGTTATTTGAATATCGAACGTATCATCGAAGTAGCTCTTCGCGCGGGTGTCGATGCAATTCATCCTGGGTATGGTTTTTTAAGTGAAAATGAGCAATTTGCACGCCGATGTGCTGACGAAGGCATTAAATTTATAGGTCCGCATCTAGAACATCTAGACATGTTCGGAGATAAGGTTAAGGCAAGAACAACTGCTATTAACGCTAACTTACCTGTAATCCCAGGTACAGATGGTCCTATTGAAAGTTTTGAAGCTGCAGAACAGTTTGCTAATGAAGCAGGTTACCCACTTATGATTAAGGCCACTAGCGGTGGCGGCGGTAAAGGTATGCGAATCGTTCGTGAATCAAGCGAGTTAGAAGACGCTTTCCATCGTGCGAAATCAGAAGCCGAAAAGTCATTTGGTAATAGTGAAGTTTATATTGAAAGATATATTGATAATCCAAAACATATAGAAGTTCAAGTTATTGGTGACGAATTCGGGAATATCATTCATTTGTATGAAAGAGATTGCTCCGTGCAAAGACGTCATCAAAAGGTCGTTGAAGTTGCACCTTCAGTAGGTCTTTCTAACAAATTAAGAGAGCGAATTTGTGATGCCGCAATTCAACTGATGAAAAATATTAAATATGTCAACGCTGGAACAGTGGAATTTTTAGTTTCTGGAGATGAATTTTTCTTCATTGAGGTTAATCCACGTGTTCAAGTTGAGCATACAATTACTGAAATGATTACTGGTATAGACATTGTAAAAACGCAAATTTTAGTTGCTGATGGAGAATCGTTATTTGGAGATAAAATCTCTATGCCACACCAAAATGAAATACAAACTTTAGGGTATGCGATACAATGTCGTATAACAACTGAAGATCCTACTAATGATTTTATGCCAGATTCTGGCACAATTATTGCATATCGATCAAGTGGCGGTTTTGGAGTGAGACTTGATGCAGGTGATGGATTCCAAGGTGCAGAAATTTCACCTTACTATGATTCACTATTAGTTAAGCTTTCTACACATGCTGTTTCATTTAAACAAGCTGAAGAGAAAATGGAACGTTCATTACGCGAAATGCGAATTCGTGGTGTAAAAACGAATATTCCATTTCTCATCAATGTTATGCGTAATGATAAATTTAGAAGTGGTGATTATACTACTAAATTTATTGAAGAAACACCTGAACTTTTCGATATTGCACCGACATTGGATAGAGGTACCAAGACTTTAGAGTATATTGGTAATGTGACGATAAACGGATTTCCTAATGTAGAAAAGCGTCCAAAACCAGAATATGAATCTACCAAAATCCCAAAAATTTCTCAAAAGAAAATCAATCAGTTATCTGGAACAAAACAAATCCTTGAGCAACATGGACCAACAGGTGTTGCAAATTGGGTGAGAGAACAAGAAGATGTTTTAATTACCGATACTACATTTAGAGATGCACACCAATCTTTACTTGCAACACGAGTAAGAACAAAAGATATGATGAACATTGCATCTAAAACTGCTGAAGTGTTTAAAGATAGTTTTTCATTAGAAATGTGGGGTGGTGCAACATTTGATGTCGCTTATAATTTTTTGAAAGAGAATCCATGGGAACGTTTAGAAAGATTGCGCAAAGCCATTCCGAATGTGTTATTCCAAATGTTATTACGCGCTTCGAACGCAGTAGGTTATAAAAACTATCCTGATAACGTAATTAAGAAATTCGTTCATGAAAGTGCAAAAGCTGGTGTAGATGTTTTCCGTATTTTCGACTCATTGAACTGGGTTGATCAAATGAAAGTAGCAAATGAAGCTGTTCAAGAAGCGGGAATGGTATCTGAGGGTACAATTTGCTATACAGGTGATATTTTAAATGCTGAACGTTCTAATATTTATACTTTAGATTATTACGTTAAAATGGCTAAAGAGCTGGAAAGAGAAGGATTCCATATTTTAGCAATTAAAGATATGGCTGGTTTGTTGAAACCGAAGGCAGCTTACGAATTAATTGGTGAATTACGTGAGGCAACACATCTTCCAATTCATTTACATACACATGATACAAGTGGAAATGGGTTGTTGATATATAAACAAGCCATTGATGCTGGCGTAGATATTATTGATACTGCTGTTGCATCTATGAGTGGTTTAACGAGTCAACCAAGTGCAAACTCATTATATTATGCACTAAATGGATTCCCACGTAATTTAAGAACTGATATTGATGGTTTAGAAGAATTAAGTCATTACTGGTCTGTAGTCAGACCTTACTATGCAGACTTTGAGAGTGATATCAAATCACCAAATACAGAAATTTATCAACATGAAATGCCGGGTGGCCAATATTCAAACTTAAGTCAACAAGCTAAAAGTTTAGGATTGGGTGAACGTTTTGATGAAGTCAAAGAGATGTATCGTCGTGTCAACTTCCTGTTTGGAGATCTTGTAAAAGTAACACCATCTTCAAAGGTAGTTGGAGATATGGCACTATATATGGTGCAAAATGATCTTGATGAAGATACTGTCATCAATGATGGTTATAAATTAGATTTCCCAGAATCTGTTGTGTCTTTCTTTAAAGGTGATATTGGACAACCTGTCAATGGATTCAACAAGAAATTGCAAGATGTTATTTTAAAAGGACAGCAACCAATTACTGAAAGACCAGGGGAATACTTGGAGCCAGTCGATTTTGAAGCAATCCGTCAAGAATTAAGCGACATACAACAAGACGAGGTAACAGAACAAGATATAATTAGTTATGTACTTTATCCGAAGGTATATAAACAATATATTCAAACTAAAGAGCAATTTGGTAATGTATCTTTACTGGATACACCGACATTCTTATTCGGCATGCGTAATGGTGAAACAGTTGAAATCGAAATTGATACTGGTAAACGTCTAATTATTAAATTAGAAACAATCAGTGAACCAGATGAGAATGGTAAACGTACAATTTATTACGCTATGAATGGTCAAGCAAGACGTATTTATATTCAAGATGAAAATGTAAAAACGAATGCTAATGTTAAACCTAAGGCGGATAAATCGAATCCAAATCATATTGGTGCTCAAATGCCTGGTTCTGTAACTGAAGTTAAAGTGTCAGTAGGTGATGAAGTTCAAGCTAATCAACCATTATTAATCACTGAAGCAATGAAGATGGAAACGACGATTCAGGCGCCATTTGATGGAATTATTAAGCAAATAAATGTTGCTAATGGAGATGCCATTGCCACAGGAGATTTATTAGTGGAAATTGAAAAACAATCATAGTTAATATGACCATCTAGATTAGTAAGATATTTAGATGGTCTATTTTTACTTAAATATATTAAAACACGCCACTTATCTTACCGTTATGGTATTTTGAGTGGCGTGTCTTTTTAATTGTTATAAATTTATGAAAAAAATAAATTATTTTAGACTTCTCGTCGTTCTTAACATTAGTAAAATAAAGTAAGCAATCATTCCGAATAAGTATGTGATAAACAAAGCATGGAATAACGCAATAATTAAATTGACATTAGTTATGACTGATAAAGCACCTGTAATAACTTGAAGGATAACAAGTATAAATGATGCAGTATAACCATAGCGTACAGTTCGATTATCTGAATAATTCTTAATAGCGTGTATAAATGTAATCATAATCCAGATAAAAGTGATGAGCGCCATACCTCTGTGCGAGAATTGTACCCAATCATGCGCATTATGAGGAACGATATCATCAAATGGAATAGGCCAAGCACCATAAGCAAGACTTGATTTAGTATGCCTAACTAAAGCACCAGTATAAATAGTTAAGTATACTATGATAGCCATCAACCAAGTTAAGATACGTAAAGGTTTGTGAATAAATAAAATGTCAGCTTCATATTTTTTGTCAATTGAGAAAATAATTAATGTCATTAAGAAAACAGAAGAGAAACTGATAAGTGATATACCAAAATGTAGTGCTAATACATAAGGATTTTGTTGCCATATCACAGCAGCAGCACCTACAAGTGCTTGAACTAATAAAAAACCAACACTAATAATAGAGAGTGGTTTGATTTCTTTAATATATCCAATATTTTTCCAAGCTGTAATTACAAGCCATAATACAACTATAAGTGAAATGGCTGATACTGCGCGATGACTCAGTTCTATAATTGTTTGTATTGGTAAATTTTCTGGAAGTAGAGCGCCGTTACATAAAGGCCAAGACGAGCCACAACCATCTTCTGATCCTGTTTTAGTTACGAGGGCGCCACCTAATTGTACAAAGGTCATAATAATCGTAGCTAAAACACCTAACCATTTAAGGTTTTGCTTTCTAAACAATGATAAACACCCCATCATTAATTTAAAGTATTAAATTGTAATATTACATAATAGAATAAAGTCATTGAAAGACTCGTTAATTGATACTTCATTTAAGTACGACACTTGAAGAAAAATGACTTTAAATTAATGTACATATTTTTACTTTTAACTTATTATATCAAGAATAACATTTTTAAGTGTGTCACAAAATTGACGATTTATAATGTCGTAAAAGTGTCACAATTTAATTTTATAAAACCTAGTCTTTTTATGTGATTTACTATATCATTATACTATATGAGAAATTTAAGGAGGGGAATTATGAACAAAGATCAAACTTTGTCACATACTACGGGCCGTGTATCCTTCAAAGAATTACAACAAATTATTAAAATGGGCCTTGTTCAAGGTAATTTAATACCTGCTTTTGCAGGCGCATGGCTTGCAATAGTAATGACAAACCATTCCTTCCTATCTTCCATTCCACAAATACTATTGATGCTAGTTGGCTCTACGCTTATTATGGGGGGCGCTTGTGCTTTAAATAATTATTATGATCAAGATATTGATCGCATTATGCCAAGTAAGCAAAGTAGACCAACAGTAAATGATAGAATATCTGATAGAAACTTATTAATGTTAAGTTTTGGGATGATGTTAATAGGTGAAGCATGTTTATTCTTATTAAATATACCTTCTGGTGTTTTAGGATTAATTGGTATTGTTGGATATGTATCTTACTATTCAATTTGGTCTAAGCGTCACACAACTTGGAATACTGTTGTTGGAAGTTTTCCTGGAGCTGTACCGCCATTAATTGGTTGGGTAGCTATCGATGGATCATTAAGTTTACCAGCAGTAGCACTCTTCTTAGTTGTCTTTTGTTGGCAACCCATCCATTTCTACGCTCTTGCAATTAAACGTAGTGATGAGTATGCGCTTGCAAATATTCCTATGTTACCATCAGTGAAAGGTTTCAAACGGACAAGAGTAAGCATGTTTATTTGGTTAGTGTTATTATTACCATTACCATTCTTATTATCTAATTTAGGTGTAACTTTTGTTGTTATTGCTACACTACTTAATTTAGGATGGTTAGCTTTAGGTTTTACAACGTTCAGAAAAGAATCTAATCAAACTAAATGGGCAACGCAAATGTTCATTTATTCATTGAACTACTTAGTAGTATTCTTTGCGCTCGTTGTAGTTGTTTCATTAATCAAGATGATATAAATTAACTTAAGTAAGGATGAAACTTATGAACGTACCCATTTTACCAACGATAAGTACATCGTGTATTGTTATTAGTGCGATTTTAGTCGCTATTGGTTGGACATTGATTTGGAAACGTCAAGTTCATAAGCATAAAAACATTATGCTATGGGCTGCCTTTTTCGCTTTAACATTCTTTATTATTTATGCAGCAAGAACTATTTTTATCGGTAATACAGCTTTCGGTGGACCAAGTTCTATTAAAGTTTATTACACTATTTTCTTAGTTTTCCATATCATTCTTGCAACAGTTGGTGGCGTTTTAGGCTTAATTCAAATCATTTTAGCCTTCAAAGATAAACTTCATATTCACAGAAAGATTGGGCCTTGGGCTTCAATAATTTGGTTCTTTACCGCAATTACTGGTGTTGCAGTTTATGTATTGTTATATATATTGTATCCAGGTGGAGAAACAACATCATTGCTTAAAGCTACATTAGGTCTATAAATTTTCTTTATAAGAGCCTGAGACACAAATGGTTGTCTCAGGTATTTTTATGTACTGAACGAAGATAACTTAGTTGTCAGGTTGTCATAAATTATACAATAAACAAATTTTTTATTCCTAATCATTATCTACTATTTCTACAGTTACATACATATCACATATGACTCAAATCCTATCTAAATATTTTAAATAAATTGAAGCGAGATCTGTAATCATACTGAAGTCGTTTTTTACTGATACGATATATATCTATTCAATATTTACCTTTTAATATGTTCGAAAATTTATTCATGTTTACTTTGGTATAAATAAAGAATACAAAAGCATTTAAAATTTTTTATAAGAATAATGATGGGGATTGTTTACACGTTTCACTTATGTTGAAAAAGGTTAGGACATTTTTGTACAATATATATAATTATTAAGAGGTGGGTGAAAGATGAAGAAGTTAATAATTAAAGTTATTGGTGTTATATTATTAGTGACATTTTTAATTTATCTCTTTTACTCACCACGTTTAAAGTTTGATGTTCTAGAGAATCCTAATAAAAATAGCAAGACGACTAAGACAGAGCAATTTAAACAGGCGAATAAGGATGCTGAGAACCCTAAACCTAAAGAAGGGATAGGGACTTGGATTGGAAAAGATATTAAAACTCTAACGCATCATTATGGACAAGCTGACCGGTCTTATCCATATAAAAATGGTTTAAAAAATTATGTCTTTAAACACAAAGATGAATATTATATTGTCAGTACTAATAAAGGAACAATCACATCAGTTTATGCCACAGGTAAAGGTGTAAAAGTGAGCCCACTTAAAATAGGCGAAAATTCATCTCATATTTTTGAAGATACTAGTATTAATCCAGAACCAACTGTCAAGACGAAAGGTAAAACTTATAAATTTGAAATGTCTGATGAAGATTTAAAGACACAGACGTTAATTAAATATGGAGATGTTTATGCTCAAATATATTCTGATCAACAGACTAATAAAATTTTGGCAGTGAGATTTTTAGATGCAAATACATTGGCAACACTACAACCATATAAGTTAAATAGAGTAGAAGATGAGGGACGAATTAGTGAAAGTTCCGACGATAAAATCCCTCATGAACAAAATCCTAATCAATTGATTACACTCTATGAAGTAACGAATAAAATGAGAGAAATGAAAAATTTAAAATCACTTAAAGTTAATAACGATATTGCTCGTATTGCTGCTATCAATTTGTATGAAGCAACGGATAAAGGATCTGACAGTGTGGAGTTTACTGAGAATGCTTTAACACAGCAACTGGATGAGCGCCATGTAAGTTATAAGTCGGCAAGTCAAAATGTAGGTTATGATTTTGACGATGTACCTACACTTATCCATAGTTGGATTAATTCTGATATTCATCGCTCGCGCTTGTTAAGTAATAAGTATGATGAAATGGGTGGAGAAGTGATGAGTGATTACTACTCATTAATATTTGTAGAAAAGTAAAGTAAATAAAGGATGATTCTGTGATTACTGAAGAAATATTAGACATTTTAGATGATATTGAGGATATCTCGGATATGATTGTACAATCTGATATTTATGTATCATACCGACGAGCTAAAATACAATTAGATGCTGATGATGAGGCAAGTCTATTTTATCAAGCTTTTCTAAAAGTGAAAGATAAGTATGATGATGTGATGAGATTTGGAAAATATCATCCCGACTACAAAGATATTATGTTAGAAACACGACAACGAAAACGTGCTTATGAAATGCTTCCAGTAGTAATGGAGTATAAAGCAAAGGAAGTGGCATTACAAAATTTAATTGACGAAGTGATGTCCAAAATCGCATTTGCTGTTTCTGAGCATGTAAAAATTGAAACAGGTAATCCTTTCTTCCAAACTGGACATGATGGATGTGCATCTGGTGGCACATGTAACTGTTCATTGTAATTAAAAGGCATGATCAAAGCATTAATTAATCAGTAATATCAAAGAATAATGTTTGTGTAATTAATGTTATACAGAAGATAAATCTTTGTAATTAAGAATTTGTTACTTTGAAGGAAGCGGTTTGTATCATTTTTAAGAGACGTGAAATGGATTAATAAACTATTTCACACCTCTTTTTGTCCATTATAGTTTTATGAAAGGTAAGTCTACTGTATATATATTTTATAAAGCAAAATTTTAGATTCGCACTTTATCAAAGTCATTTCTATTTTTAACGATGCTCATTTATGAAAAATACTTGTACCGCTCAAACTATATACAAAGTAAAATAGATTAAATAATGACATCGTAAATATTGCATTATTTAGCTAAAGATAAATTAATGTTAAAAGACTAAAAGTAAATACACTTTCATTTCAGAAACGCGTGGTAGATATGTTAAATACCTAGGACAATTCGGATGTCCTAGGTATTTTGAGTTAAATTAATAATGAGCAATCATTAAAAAACTTATATTTCAATTTATTTTAATGTTTCTTTAAATTGTTGACCTAAATCTGGGCGATCTGTCACTAAGGTATGAACACCTTTATGATATAAGTCTGTCATTAAATCTATACTATTCACACCATAGTAACCGGGTACAATATTATTTAAGTTAAGCCATTGAATGAAACGCTTAGAAGTTAATGAAATTCCTTTATATGCAACTGGCATTTGGAATGTGTCCGCTTGAGGTTTAAATGTATGACCTAACATGCCATTAAATTTAAGAAAACCTTCAGCAACTTCGGCTTCACTAGCACCGATAGCAATGTCAGCTTGGTTATACTCAGTGAAACGTTGAATTTGTTTTTTATGGAAACTTGTAACGAGCACTCGATGTTGTGCCCCATGTTTGATGATATTATCGAAAATCACTTTTGGTGCGATACGACCTTCATAGGTGTCTGGCGCATCTTTTAAATCCACATTGATATACATATTAGGGTACAATTCAAGCAGTTCCTCGAATGATAAAATCTTAGCTTTATCATGCCCGCGATAAGGTGTTTGATTATTGATATCAGTAAAATGATATCCCGCATCTAAGCGTTTAAGTTCAGCTAGAGTATGTTCACTCACTTTACCTGAACCATTAGTTGTACGGTCGACAAGTGCATCGTGAAAAACAATGAGTTGTTCATCTTTAGTTAGTCGTACATCTGTTTCAAAGCCATCCAGTCCATATTCAACAGCATTATCAAATGCCAACTGTGTTTGCTCTGGACGCATTGCCATACCACCTCTATGTGCAAATATGTAAGGTGCTTGACCTGAGAAGAAAGGTGGAATTGATTTTAATTGTTGCGTTGATTTATTTTTATTTTTTAAAAAGTAAAATAGACTGCTTAAAATACCGGCTGTTGCTAAAGTCCCATTAATAAACCATTTTTTTGAATGAGCCATAATCGAATCCTCCTAGTGATAGTTAAAGTGAGTGTACCCCAATACTATTGTTGGGTACGATGGTTATGATTACTTTATCTCATCATTATTTTAAGATAGATAAAGTTTAAAGTCATAGAATTTCAATATTACTTTTATCGTTTAGGTTAATCCTTAGTTATTTCATTACTTATAAAGTCATGATATGATAACAAATGTATAAATAATGGAGTGAGTAAGAAATGAATATAATTCCTAGAACGAGTTTAATTATTTATTTAAAACATATGAAACATGAGCGACAAATTAGAAAATATGGTCACATCGTGCACTCAAACCGTCAACGAAAATATGTTGTGATGTATATAAATGAAGCAGATGCTGACAATATTGTTCATAAACTTATGCAACTCAAGTACGTTCACGACATTCAAGGTTCTCCATATAAATATTTGAAAAAAACATATGAAAAAGAAAAACATGAAATACAATAGAGTATCAATTTATTGCAAAGGTGGTATCCATCTTTGAAGACGCAAAACACTGATAAGGTAGTTAAAATATAATTCTAAGTCTGGGTACACATCAGGAGGTTGTACGTCGATACCTACAACTGGAATGTCATAATTTTCTGCAGCTGAATTAATCATCTTGAATTTTTTGTTGCCCTCTAGATAGGGATATTTTAATGCATTTGTCATGATGTACATGGCCTGGAAATGTTTTTCAGCAGTAGGGTTCATTATTATTGCGACGGATGATAATTGTTTCTCAGAATGAGGTGTATGGAAATATACAATACGATTGATTCGCGTATGATTATATTCTATAAGAGTAGTAAATTCGAATAAATCGGTTAAACCTTCACCAATTTTAATAAATGATTGTTTCATAAATAAATCAAACTCCTTTATCTTCAAATTATATTAAATAAATGAATGAAATGGAAGTGTGAGTCAATGCGTGTAATTGCGGGTAAGCATAAAAGTAAAGCACTAGAAAGTTTAGAGGGTCGAAATACTCGCCCAACTATGGATAAAGTTAAGGAAGGTATTTTTAATAGTTTATATGATGTTTCTGGTTTAGGATTAGACTTATTTGCCGGTAGTGGTGCACTAGGCATTGAAGCATTATCACGTGGTATGGATAAAATGATTTTTGTAGATCAAAATTTTAAAGCGGTTAAAGTTATAAAAGCTAATCTTAATCAATTAGATTTAATGTCACAAGCAGAAGTCTATAAAAATAATGCTGACAGAGCACTTAAAGCACTTGCTAAACGAGAAATACAATTCGATGTTATCTTTTTAGATCCACCTTATAATAAAGGGCTTATAAATGAGGCGATTTCTCGTATAGCAGAGTTTAACTTATTAAAAGAAAATGGTATTATCGTTTGTGAGTTTAGTCATAATGAAGAAATAACAATTGCGCCATTTCAAATGATTAAGCGTTATCATTATGGTTTGACAGATACTTTGTTACTTGAAAAAGGAGAATAATATGAGTAAGACAAGAGCAGTTATTCCCGGTAGTTTTGATCCAATAACATATGGTCATTTAGATATCATTGAAAGAAGCGCCGATCGCTTTGATGAAATCCATGTTTGTGTACTAAAAAATAGTAGTAAAGGTGGAACGTTTGACTCAAAAGAACGCATGACGTTGATTGAAGAGTCAGTTAAACATTTGCCTAATATTCAAGTGCATCATTTTAATGGATTGCTTGTTGATTTTTGTGATCAAGTAGGTGCAAAGACAATTATTCGAGGTTTAAGAGCTGTAAGTGACTTTGAATATGAACTACGACTTACTTCTATGAATAAAAAGTTAAATAGTAATATTGAAACAATGTACATGATGACAAGTGCAAACTATTCATTTATAAGTTCAAGTATTGTTAAAGAAGTAGCTGCCTATCAAGCGGATATTTCACCTTTTGTACCGCCTCATGTTGAAAGAGCATTAAAAAAGAAATTTAATGTATAGGGCGACTGTACATATAGGGGTGTCTAATAGTCATTTAGTTCTATATATGAAATGGCTGTCACATCTTAACTATCCAGTCAAAAATCCCTCAATAGGGTGTCTAATTACAAGATACTCTATTGAGGGATTTTAGTCATAATGAACTACAAAACTACAAAAAGATGTAACAGTTTCTGTTCATAATGATTACAGCAAGATATATAATATGAAGTGATACATCCAATAGAGCAGATTCTTTTATTATAAAGTTAATAGAAAGATGAAAGGTAACTCTATATACGAAATTTGACAAAAAAGCTCAGGTCAGTGAAAGAATAACGTTGACTACAATGGTATTAAACTACAATTATTATTTGTATCTAACACTATGCTTGAGTTGTAAGACTTCGGGTCTTTTATAACATTTAAATGCGTACTAAGGGTGTGTTAAAGTCTGTCAGTGATTGATTACTTAATAGATTATATACATGAGTCGCTTTAATTTCATTTTTAAAATAATGTGCAGTCTTTTGATTTACATTAGTAATGTAGTGACGATTTGGATAAGTCGCTTTTAAATATTTTAAATACGAACGTCCTTTCTCACTCATTCCTAAAACTCTAACAGCGTTAATTTCCTTGTTAACATCATCTTTCGTTATATTTAATAACACATTCATTAATACACGTTGAATATATGTCTGCGTATAACGTTTTGTTTTAAGGTTTGATATTAGAGACTCAAAGGAATCACTTCGATGAATCATTGTTTGCAAGCGGTTTTCAAAGCCCTCATTTATTGTGTATATAGAATGAAGGCTCTCTTTTGGCTGTGTAATTAATTGGTGTTTGATAAAAGGAAATGTATCCTCAACCGTAGTATGAGGTGTACAATATAGAGATTGTATTTGGTTTGGGACCACATTTTTCCAATCTTCATTATCATTCATTAGAGAACGCCTAATAGATGTTCCACTTGCAAAATGATGGTGATCAATTACTGTTTGATGATGAAGTGAACCTTCTCTTTTAATAGTCAATGCTGACATGCGAGGTGCAAATTGCTGCATTGCTTTAAGGTAGCTTATTCCTAAAATATTGTTTGGGGATTGCAAAAGTGTGTCGTTATGTGTTAACTCACTTAAGATTCGTGGATAGCTTTTACCTTGTTTTAATTTCTCTTTAAAAACTGGATGTGTTTCATAGGCAATCATTTGTGTTGCAAGATATTGTAAATCTTTTAAGGACGCACTTTCACTGCCAAAAGATATAATATCTATATCGAGATACTGAGCCGTTTTAATAGCAATTTCCGCAAAGGTATCACTTGAAGATAGGCTACCTATCAATGGTAGCTCAACGACCAAATCTACAGCAGATAAAGCCATTTCAGTACGTTTAAATTTATGATAGATTGCTGGTTCTCCACGCATCACAAAATTACCACTCATAATGGCAATAGTTACATTAGTTTCAGAGCGTTGTTTTGACAATGAAGCGTGAAATAAGTGCCCGTTATGAAAAGGATTATATTCAGTTATCAGTCCAACACTTTTCATTTGCATTTCTCCTTTTCAGTATTCATCATAAGTATTGTAACAGAACGAGGTATGTTAAGAAAAAATCTTGACAACTTTTGTTTAGAAAGTTAAAATAAATTTTGTGCTTGTTAGAGGTGAAGCCATATGAAATGGTCAATAACACAATTGAGAAAATATCAAGGTAAGCCATTTGAATTTAATCAAACGGTTAATTTTGAGCATTTAAGAGAATCATTAGATTTAATTGATCTTTCAGATATCAATGTTGAAGGACAGTTGACAGTCAAATCAAATGAAGTGATTGCAGATATGCATGTTACTGGAACTTACACAATGCCTTGTGCTCGTACTTTAGTACCAGTTGATGTGCCTCTTGATGTATCTACTTCAGAAGTATTTGATTTGGAAGGCTATGATGGTTATACCGATAGTGACGATCAAGAAGATGAACATTATCATCTTGTAACTGACGGTATGATTAATATTAAAGACATTGCTGAAGAGCTTGTAATTATTGAAAAACCTATGCGTGCCTATTCTGAACATAGTGATCAAATGTTAACTGAAGGCAATGGTTGGGAAGTCATTGATGAAGATCAATTGACTGAAGTTCAAAAAGAGCAAGATAGTGATTCTGAACAAAGAAAAGTTGATCCAAGGCTTCAAAAATTACAACAATTATACGATAAAGATCAATAGCAGTTGAATTAATGATATAATAATTATTAATTGAGCTGACATTTTGAATTAAGTGTCTATTCTAAGGAGGATTAATCATGGCAGTACCAAAAAGAAGAACGTCTAAAACAAGAAAAAATAAACGCCGTACGCATTTTAAAATTTCAGTACCTGGTATGACTGAATGCCCTAACTGTGGCGAATACAAATTATCTCACCGCGTATGTAAAAACTGTGGTTCATACAATGGTGAAGAAGTAGTTTCTAAATAATAGAACACAAGAAATAAATCCAACAATCTCGTGTGAGATTGTTGGATTTTTTGTTTTGAATTAGAGTAGCTAGAATAATTTATTTATAGGAATTTAGTACAATAATAAAGTATTTATCTTGTCTTACCAATACACTTCATATCTATATTTAAGGAATCTCTTTTTTAAGGATATATAAATAATAAAATCAAACTAATTTAAATATGCCTCTTATATTTATAGAAATTTAGTTGATTTTAAAACAGAGTATTGATTTATGTGTGACCGAATGTAAAAAATACTTAACAATTGAATAGAGCAATTTAATACTCTATATCGTGAATCATCAACGTTGTCACCGAGTGTGTTCTCTTTTTATCTTATTCAGTTTCTTCGTCTTTTGTAGTTATTCAATATTTAATATTGTGATAAATTATTTTTTAAGAAATTAAAATAACGAGTAAATCGATATTGCGATTTACTCGTTATAAAGATGTTAAGTATTATTTAGATTCTTTTCTTTGTCGTCTTAATAATAGAAGTGAAGATATTAAAGCGATAGAACCAAATACTGTAGTTGTATAATCATATTCATTACTTAGTCCTGTTTCAGGTAATTCAGTACCATTTTTAACATCTGTTTTTGTTTCATCATCATTAGTATTTACTTTAGCATCTTTATCTGTATTGCCTTTATTACCTGTATTGCCTTTATTACCTGCATTGCCTTTATTACCTGCATTGCCTTTATTACCTGCATTGCCTGTATTGCCTTTATTACCTGCATTACCTTGTTGCGTATTTTGATCACCATTGGCACCCTGTGTACCAGTTGGTGTTTGACCGTTATTAGGTTTTACATGAGTACCTTGACCTGTTTGATCAGCGTCTTGCCCAGTAGGTGAGTTATTATTTTGATCTGGATTTGGTTTTACTTCAGTATCTTGATTTGGAGCAGAGCCAGGTTTAACCGTAGCACCTAACTGAGCACTTTGATTAGGGTTAGCATCCTCTTGTCCAGTATTACCTTGTTCAGCATTTTGGTTGTTTTGTTCAGCATTACCTTGTTGCGTATTTTGATCACCAGTGGGACCTTGTGTACCAGTTGCCGTTTGATCGTTATTAGGTTTTACTTGAGCACCTTGACCTGTTTGATCAGCGTCTTGACCAGTAGTTGGTTTATTATTTTGATCTGGATTTGGTTTTACTTCAGTATCTTGATTTGGAGCAGAGCCAGGTTTAACCGTAGCACCTAACTGAGCACTTTGATTAGGGTTAGAACCCTCTTGCCCAGTATTACCTTGTTCAGCATTTTGGTTGTTTTGTTCAGTATTACCTTGTTGCGTATTTTGATCACCAGTGGCACCTTGTGTACCAGTTGCCGTTTGATCGTTATTAGGTTTTACTTGAGTACCTTGACCTGTTTGATCAGCGTCTTGCCCAGTAGGTGAGTTATTATTTTGATCTGGATTTGGTTTTACTTCAGTGTCTTGATTTGGAGCAGAGCCAGGTTTAACCGTAGCACCAGCTTGATCAGTTGTTCCAGGTGCTGATGGTTCAGCATTTTGGTTGTTTTGTTCAGTATTACCTTGTTGCGTATTTTGATCACCAGTGGCACCTTGTGTACCAGTTGCTGTTTGATCGTTATTAGGTTTTACTTGAGTGCCTTGACCTGTTTGATCAGCGTCTTGCCCAGTAGTTGGGTTATTATTTTGATCTGGATTTGGTTTTACTTGAGTGCCTTGATTAGTATTCCCAGGTGCAGTTGTACCAGGTTCAGTCACAGCTGGATTGTTTTCTTCAGGTTTCGGAGAAACTTCTCCAGGTTTAGTAACTCCGTTAATCTCGTCATTACCTTGTCCTGGTGTTACTGTTGCATTAGGTTGACCAGTTTGTTCTTCATTAGCATTTGGCGTACCAGTCGCAGCTGGGTCATTATTAGGTTTTACTTGCGTACCATCATTAGGTGTGTTTTCAGTATTACCTGTTTGACCACTTGGTTTTTGATTTCCAGTTTCACCAGTTGTTGCTGTAGTACCTTGGTTACTTGTAGGTTTAATTTGTGTACCTTGATCGTCTGCTGTGTTTGGCTTACCGGTAGGCGTAGAATCTCCAGACGGTTTTACTTGTCCAGCTTGTGTTGCTGTAGTACCTCCTGATTGTGGTGAAGGTTGAGCGTGATTTTCATCAGCAGTATTAGGCACTGGCGCAGTTTCTGTATCGGCACCTTCAGGTTTCGTTGCAGCAGGTTTACCACTAGCTTGTTCACCAGTAGTTACAGCAGGTTGGCCTTCTGTATTATGAGTACCAGCATCAGCTTGAGGTGCATCATGACCTTGGCTAGAAGCATCATTACCAGGTTGAGCTACTGAAGTACCTTGAGGTCCATTGGGTTGCGCGGCATCTTGACCAGTCGTTGACGTAGCTGGTTTACCACTATTTTGTTCCCCATTAGTACCAGCTGCAGTTACTGCATTATCTTGACTATGATTTTCACCACCAGCTTGTGGTGTATTCTCAGCACCAGGAGTACCAGCACCAGCTTGAGGTGCATTATTTTCTTGATCAGCCGGATGTGTAACTGCAGCATTTTGGTCACCAGCATGATTTTCATTTGGTGCATCTTGACCTGTAGCACCAGGTTGACTTGCTGTATTGTGCGTATCCGCGCCTGCTTGTGGTCCTTCTTGTCCTTGATCTGCTCTAGCAGGCTGTCCACCTGTGTCAACTGTACCAGTAGTTACTCTTTCGAATTCTTCAGCATGAGCTTGTGTTTGTCCGAAAAATAAGAATGATCCTACGATAATCGAAGCAGTGCCCACTGTGAATTTTCTAATTGCGTAATGATTTTTTCTAGTAGGGAAATCTTTTGAAAATTTACTAGATTTTTTCATAATGTAATCTCTCCTTTGAATGTAGTTGTCTCAGTTGCGTTTGAGATTTTTTAAACTAGATTGAAATAAATCTATCTAAGTTTGTATTAGATGTCAATATATTAACATATTTTTCTAACTTCAAACAACTATATAAAATAATTATTGAATATTTTTTCTGTTTTCAAAACAATCATACGTGTTAAAATTAAAATCGCTTAAATGAAAGAACTACAAAATTGATTGATTTTCAAGGGACATATCAATTTTAAAGAATACATTATTATTGACTTTGAAAATGATACATATTCACTTACAATAGAATTATAAACTTTTGAAGATGGAGACATATTTTAATGGAACAAATTACTTCTGCTCAAAATAGTAAAATAAAAAATGCGAATAAATTAAAAAAGAAACGTGAAAGAGATAAAACAGGTCTTGCTTTAATAGAGGGGATTCATCTCATAGAAGAAGCTTATCAAAGTCAAATTGAAGTAATACAATTGTTTATCGTTGATCCCGATAGAATGTCATCTTCAATAGTTGATTATGCGAAAGAAGTGTATCAAATTAATCTAAAAGTTGCTGAAGCACTTTCCGGAACTGTTACACCGCAAGGTTTCTTTGCCATTATAAAAAAACCAACTTATGATAAGACACAAGCCAAACAAGTGTTATTAATTGACCGTATTCAAGATCCTGGTAATCTAGGAACTTTAATTAGGACAGCTGATGCTGCTGGATTAGATTTGATAGTTATGGAGAAGGGGACGGCTGACCCTTTTCAAGATAAGGTGATACGTGCTAGTCAAGGAAGTATTTTTCATATACCAGTCATTTTTGATGACATCTATAATTATATTCATCAATTTAATGGTCCAGTGTATGGTACGGCACTTGAAAACGCAGTGAGCTTCAATGATGTTGAAGCACAAGCCAATTTTGCGCTTGTATTAGGTAATGAAGGAGAGGGTGTCAACCCAGATTTATTAAAAGAAACAACGCAAAATCTTACTATTCCTATTTATGGCAAAGCTGAGAGTTTAAATGTAGCTATTGCTGGAAGTATCTTAATGTATCAGCTGAAAGGTTGACCTTTGATGTTATCATCGACTATAATAATGAATGAAATTTCAAAATTACTATCGCTTTAACATATTAATAATAACCTATAAAAAGACATAAATTATTTAGAAAGTTGAAAAGGGAGAATGATCGAGACTGAAAGTCATTCCAACTTGTAATAATTTTTTCATCTTTTTGGTAACTTAAAGAAATTTAAGTCGGAATAGTCATTCCGTTATCAATAGATTTACAAGTGTATGCGCATGCATAAATTTGGGTGGTACCACGGAAAGCTTTCGTCCCTTTTGAACAGGGGATGAAAGCTTTTTTGTTATTAACAAGTGGCGGTATTGATTTGTAAATAATTGAAGGGACTATATAAGGAGGAATTCAGTCATGACTCAAAATGATCTAATGTCTGAGTTGAAGCAACAAGCTTTAGTTGATATTAATGAAGCAAATGATGCGCAAGCGTTACAAGAAGTAAAGGTGAAATATTTAGGTAAAAAAGGTTCTGTTAGCGCCTTAATGAAAAATATGAAAGATTTACCTAATGAAGAAAAACCTGCGTATGGTCAAAAGGTAAATGAATTAAGACAAACTATTCAGAGTGAATTAGATGAAAGACAAAAGCTAATCAAAGAAGAGAAATTAAATCAACAGCTTTCTGAAGAAACAATTGATGTCACATTGCCAAGTCGTCATATTGAAATAGGATCAAAGCATCCTTTAACACGTACAGTTGAAGAGATTGAAGACTTGTTCTTAGGGTTAGGTTATGAAATTGTTGATGGTTATGAAGTTGAACAGGATTACTATAATTTTGAAGCTTTAAATTTACCTAAATCGCATCCAGCACGTGATATGCAAGATAGCTTTTATATCACAGAAGAAATTTTAATGCGTACACATACTTCACCAGTACAAGCACGTACTATGGAAAAACGTAAAGGACAAGGACCAGTCAAAATTATTTGTCCTGGTAAAGTTTATCGACGTGACTCAGATGATGCAACGCATAGCCACCAATTTACACAAATTGAAGGTTTAGTAGTTGATAAAAATATTAAAATGAGCGATTTAAAAGGGACTTTAGAGTTAGTTGCCAAAAAATTATTCGGTGCAGATCGTGAGATTCGTTTACGCCCAAGTTATTTCCCGTTTACTGAACCATCAGTTGAAGTAGATGTATCATGTTTCAAATGTAAAGGACAGGGTTGTAATGTTTGTAAACACACAGGTTGGATTGAAATTTTAGGAGCAGGGATGGTTCACCCAAATGTATTAGAAATGGCCGGATTCGATTCTAAGGAATATTCTGGCTTCGCATTTGGTATGGGACCAGATCGAATTGCAATGTTAAAGTATGGTATTGAAGATATTCGTCACTTTTATACCAATGATGTCCGTTTCTTAGATCAATTTAAAGCTGTAGAAGATAGAGGTGAACAATAATGTTAATTTCAAACGAATGGCTAAAAGATTATGTGAATGTTGACCAGTCAGTTCAAGCGTTAGCAGAGAGAATTACAAGAACTGGAATTGAAGTCGATGATATTATTGACTATACAAAAGATATAAAAAAATTAGTAGTTGGACATGTCTTGTCGAAGACACCACATCCCAATGCCGATAAATTAAATATTTGTCAAGTAGACTTAGGTGAAGAAGAACCAGTTCAAATTGTTTGTGGTGCACCAAATGTAGATGAAGGGCAACATGTGATTGTTGCTAAAGTTGGTGGTCGTTTACCTGGTGGAATTAAAATTAAACGTGCCAAATTACGTGGCGAACGCTCTGAAGGTATGATTTGCTCATTACAAGAAATAGGTATTTCAAGTCATGTAACTCCTAAAAATTATGAGTCAGGTATATATGTATTTCCAGAAGCAGTTAAACCTGGAACAGATGCGCTAGAAGCACTATATCTTAATGACCAAGTGATGGAATTTGATTTAACACCTAATCGTGCTGATGCATTAAGTATGATAGGTACTGCGTATGAAGTCGCAGCTTTATATCAAACTAAAATGAATAAACCTAAGTTAATAAGCAATGAAAGTCAAGAGTCTGCTAAAGATGAACTAACAATAGAAGTTAAAAACGAAGATAAAGTACCTTACTATAGTGCACGTGTTGTTCATGACGTGACTATTGGTCCTTCTCCAATATGGATGCAGTTCCGATTAATTAAAGCGGGAATACGTCCAATTAATAATGTGGTAGATATTTCCAATTATGTACTTTTAGAATATGGCCAACCTTTACACATGTTTGATCAAGAGCAAATTGGTTCGCAATCTATTGAAGTTAGACAAGCTAAAAAAGATGAGACAATGAGAACTTTAGATGGTGAAGAACGTCGATTGTTAGATACTGACATTGTCATTACAAATGGTAAAGATCCTATAGCATTAGGAGGTGTTATGGGAGGAGATTTCTCTGAAGTCTCTGAACAAACACGACATGTTGTAGTAGAAGGGGCTATCTTTGATCCTGTATCTATTCGACATACATCACGCCGTTTAAATCTAAGAAGCGAATCATCGAGTCGATTTGAAAAGGGGATTGCAACTGAATTCGTCGATGAAGCTGTAGACAGAGCTTGTTATTTACTTGAAACATATGCTTCAGCAACAGTTTTAAAAGATCGAATTTCATATGGAGATTTAGGATCATTTGTGACTCCAATAAAAATCACTGCTGACAAAGTTAACCGTACAATTGGTTTTAATTTAACTGATGAAGAAATCATTGATATTTTTGAGCAATTAGGATTTAAAACTGAAAATAAAAATGGTGACATTATCGTGAATGTTCCATCAAGACGTAAAGATATTTCTATTAAAGAAGATTTAATAGAAGAAGTAGCGCGTATATATGGATACGATGACATACCATCAACGCTACCTGTATTTAAAGATGTTACAAGTGGAGAACTAACAGATCGACAGTTTAAAACGCGTACTGTTAAAGAAACACTTGAGGGCGCTGGGCTAGACCAAGCTATTACTTATTCATTGGTATCAAAAAATCATGCTACAGATTTTGCATTACAAAATCGTTCTACAATTGAATTACTTATGCCTATGAGTGAAGCACATTCCACATTACGTCAAAGTTTATTGCCGCATTTAATTGATGCAGTATCATACAATGTTGCTCGTAAAAATACAAATGTTAAGTTATATGAAATCGGACGTGTCTTCTTTGGTAACGGTGAAGGTGAGTTACCAGATGAAGTAGAATACTTGAGCGGTATATTAACTGGAGACTTTGTTAATAACAAATGGCAAGGCAAGAAAGAGCCCGTTGATTTCTATTTAACTAAGGGTATTGTTGAACGTGTTGCTGAAAAGCTTAATCTTCAATTCGATTTTAGAGCTGGTCAAATAGATGGGTTACATCCAGGAAGAACGGCAATTGTGTCACTTAATGGTAAAGATATTGGCTTCATAGGTGAGCTACATCCTACGTTGGCTGCTAACAATGATTTAAAGCGCACTTATGTATTTGAACTTAATTATGATGCAATGATGGAAGTTTCTGTAGGATATATTAATTATGAGCCTATACCTAGATTTCCAGGTGTAACACGTGATATTGCATTAGAAGTTAATCATGAAGTTACTTCATCTGAATTGTTATCCATTATTCATGAGAATGGTGAAGATATTTTAAATGATACACTCGTATTTGATGTATACGAGGGTGAACATTTAGAAAAAGGGAAAAAATCTATTGCAATTAGACTTAGTTATCTAGATACAGAAAACACACTTACCGATGAACGTGTAAATGCTGTGCATGATAAAATTTTAGAAGCACTTAAAAAGCATGGTGCTATTATTAGATAATTATCATAAAGGACTTACGCATTAGTAATAAATACTAGTGCGTAAGTCCTTTTATTTATTGTATTTTTGATTTATTAGATGAATTGCTTTATCTCTGTTTTTAAAATGTTTTTTTGAAATAGTATCAAGTTGTTGAATATCATATTTTTGAATGACTTTAGCGGCAATTAAATCTACTTTATTACTTGCGCCTTTTGGGATTTCCATATGTAGTTTTTTAGAGATGTGGTCCATGTGTTTAACAAATGCATAGCGAGAAATAATGCTTGCTGTCGCGATTGCTAGTGATTTAGACTCACCTTTTGTTTCAAATTTTGTTTTGTCAGGAAAAGGTAATGCTGATAATGCGTAATGTTGATAAACTTCTCGTTTTGCAAATTGATCAATAACAATATAATCCAGTTGATCTTGCTCAATTTTTTGAATCACATTTTTGATAGCCTCATTATGTAAGACAGCTTTCATTTTAACTTGAGACCATCCTAGACTTTGTCGTTCGTTATACTTAACATTATCTAATGTTAATAAAGAATGCGGGATAAAGGTAATGAGCTGTTCTGCAAGATCGACGATTTTAGTATTGTTTAGTTTTTTTGAATCATCTACACCAAGTTCTTTTAAGATTTTGATATGTGATTGGCTCACATAAGCTGCACACACAGTCAATGGACCAAAATAGTCGCCACTGCCTGCTTCATCGCTACCAATACAATGAAAATGATTATATTGAATACTAGTTGTATTTGATGATGTATGTTTGCCAGTTGTTGATTGCTTATCTGGTAGCAATTGACTCGCTACTTGCTCAGCATTCTTACCTTGAAACATTACTTTGCCAGAACTATAGATATTGATAACAGTATTTTGATATCTCGTACGAGCTTTCATACCTTGAGGCAACTTCGTCGTCTCAAAAGTAGTTTGAGCCATCAATGATTGAATTTCTTTTGACGTGAGTTTGTATACTACATTTCCCATTAATTGAATCCTCTCTTTTTTGTACTCTTTTATATTTTATCAAATTTTAATATTGAAGATAGTCTTAAATGATATTGTTGAATATGTCATCTGTATTATCTTTTAATAACAGACGTTTACATTGGTATTTACACTCATGTATAATATTTGATGATAAGTAAAATTATGTAAAATACTACAATTTACAATTTAATAAATTGGAATTTGAATAATTGTTTAAGTTAAAATCATTTTAATCCAAGGTCAGGAGAAATTAGTATGGGTGAATTTAAAAATAGAATAAATGTTACGATTAATGATCAACATTTCACAATCATTGGCGAAGATAGCCCTGAACATATTCGTTATGTAGCACATCTTGTTGATGAAAAAATGCAAGAATTAGGTCAAAAATCAGCAGGTTTAGATACAACTCGAAAAGCGATTTTAACATCTGTGAATATTATGCATGAGAAAGTTATTTTAGAAGAAGAGAACAGACGATTACAGCAAGAAATAAATCAATTAAAACAAAGAGATGAATAAATGCTCATTGATATAGTTGTTCTTATTATTATTTGTTACTTTATAGTGATAGGGTTTCGTAGAGGTATTTGGTTATCGATATTGCACTTTGCTTCTTCAATTGTATCTTTATTTATTGCGTCACAATATTATCAATCTATTGCGCAACGTTTAGTTGTTTTTGTGCCATTTCCTAAAACAGTGGCGTTTGATATGGTCTATACTATACCTTATGATCATTTGCAATACAGATTTGAAAAAGTGATAGCATTTATTATAATATTTGGTATGTGTAAGCTTATTTTGTATCTAGTTGTTGTTACATTTGATAATATAATAACGTATAAAAAGATACACTTAGTAAGTCGGATATCGAGTGTCGTTTTGAGTATCATAGCGGTTTTTATATATTTACAAATTGGACTTTATTTATTATCGCTATATCCGCATTCATTTATACAGTACCAATTATCTCAATCGCTATTAAGTCGAGTTGTGATTGAACAAATTCCTTATTTATCACAATTTATTTTAAATTTATAAAGTAATGACATGAGGTCAGGACAAGTTCGAACGTTAATGTTATGTCCTGGTCTTCTTTTTATGGAGTGATATTGATGACAAAAAAAGATGTAATTCAATTATTAGAAAAAATAGCTATATATATGGAGCTAAAAGGAGAAAATACATTTAAAGTTTCAGCGTATAGAAAAGCTGCACAAAGTTTAGAGGTTGATGAGCGTACATTAGAAGAGATTGATGATGTAACAGAACTTAAAGGCATTGGAAAAGGCGTAGGAGAAGTTATTAATGAATTTAAAACAAAAGGTCAATCATCGACTCTTCAAGCACTTCAAGATGAAGTACCTGAAGGGTTAGTGCCACTGTTGAAAATACAGGGATTAGGCAGTAAAAAAATAGCAAAACTATATCAAGAACTTCAAATTACTGATAAAGAAACACTTCAAAAAGCCTGTGAAGAAGGTAAAGTCAGTGCTTTAAACGGTTTTGCAAAAAAGACAGAGCAAAACATTTTAGAAGCAGTGAAGGCGATAGGTGCTAAAAAGGATCGTTATCCTATAGAGCTAATGAGAGGTCTCAACCAAGAAATTGTAAAATTTATTGAACAGCTAGAAGGAGTTAAACAATATTCAACTGCTGGTAGTTTTAGAAGATATAAGGAAATGAGTAAAGATTTAGATTTCATAATTAGTACATCAGAGCCTAAAAAAGTTCAACAACAATTACTCCGTATTCCGAATAAAGTCAAAGATGTTGCTGTTGGGGATACTAAAATTTCTCTGGAATTAGCTTATGATGATGAGACGATTGGTGTTGATTTTAGATTGATAGAACCTGCTGCTTTTTACCATACTTTACAACACTTCACCGGTTCGAAGGATCATAATATTAGAATAAGACAATTAGCAAAAGCACGTGACGAAAAGGTTAGTGAGTATGGTATCGAACAACAAGATGGTAAGCTATTACAATTACAAAGTGAAGAAGCGATTTATCATCATTTTGGTGTAGATTGGATTGCGCCTGCCATGCGTGAAGACGGTAGTGAGTTTGATAAAGATCTGAGTCAAATCATTCAATTAGGTGACATCAATGGAGATTTGCATATGCACACAACATATAGTGATGGTGCCTTTTCGATTAAAGAAATGATTGAGGCAAATATTGCAAAAGGTTATGAATTTATGGTCATTACAGATCACTCACAAAGTTTAAAAGTAGCTCATGGATTACAAGTCGACCGTCTGCTAAGACAAAATGAAGAAATAAAGCAATTAAATGAAGAGTATAAGGAAATAGATATATATTCAGGAACAGAAATGGACATTCTACCTGATGGAACATTAGATTACGATGACGAAGTATTGGCACAGCTTGATTATGTTATCGCAGCTATTCATCAAAGCTTTAATCAATCTGAAGACGAAATCATGAAACGTTTGGAAACAGCATGTAGAAATCCATATGTGCGTCACATTGCTCATCCAACCGGCCGTATTATTGGACGTAGAAAAGGTTATAAAGCTAATATTGAAAAGTTAATGAATTTAGCCGAAGAAACAAATACAATTTTAGAGATTAACGCAAATCCACATCGTTTAGATTTAAATGCAGAAATCGTTCGTAAATATCCAAAGGTTAAGTTAACAATTAATACGGATGCTCATCATACAAATCATCTTGATTTCATGAAATATGGTGTTGCTACTGCACAAAAAGGATTTGTCAATAAAGAGAGGGTCATTAATACAATGACGAAGGAAGCCTTTCGCTCATTTGTTGAAACGAATAAATATAAGAAATAGAGGGATTGCATGAGACAAAAAACATTAGATGTCTTGGAATTTGAAAAGATTAAATCATTTGTGGCAGATGAAACTATAAGTGATCTAGGTCGTGAAAAAGTACAAGAGATGGCTCCCGCTAGTAATTTTGATACAGTAGAATTTCAAATGAATGAAACAGACGAAATTTCACAAATCTATAACAAGCATCGATTACCAAGTTTAAGTGGTCTAGCAAAAGTGTCTCCACTTGTTCATAGGGCCAGCATAGGAGGCGTTTTAAATGTGGCAGAATTAAACAGAATTAAACGCCTAGTTCAAGTGCAAAATCAATTTAAAACATTTTACAATCAAATGCTAGAAGAAGATGAAGAGGTTAAGTATCCTATACTGCATGATAAAATGAATCATCTACCGATACTTACAGATTTATTTAAAGAAATTAATGAAAAATGTGATGCACACGATTTATTTGACCATGCAAGTTATACTTTACAAAGTATTAGAAGTAAAATTTCAAGAACAAACCAACGAATTCGTCAAAATTTAGATAGAATAGTGAAAAATCAAGGGAATCAAAAAAAACTATCTGATGCAATTGTAACAGTAAGAAATGATCGCAATGTTATTCCTGTGAAAGCTGAATATAGACAAGATTTCAATGGTATTGTTCATGATCAATCGGCATCAGGACAAACACTATATATTGAACCGAATTCTGTTGTAGAGATGAATAATCAAATCAGTCGTTTGCGTAATGATGAAGCAGTTGAACGTGAACGTATATTGACTGAATTGACGGGATTTGTTTCGGCGGAAGCTGACGCATTACTCATTGCTGAATCGGTTATGGGTCAAATTGATTTTTTAATTGCTAAAGCTCGTTATGCGCGCACTATAAAAGGGACAAAACCTACATTTAAAGAGGATCGAACGATATATTTACCTAATGCATTTCACCCTTTATTAGACAAAGATACTGTTGTAGCAAATACAATTGAATTTATTGACGATGTAGAAACAGTCATAATTACTGGACCAAACACGGGTGGTAAGACGGTTACTTTAAAAACACTAGGATTGATAATTGTCATGGCACAATCAGGATTGTTAATTCCTACACTGGATGGAAGTCAATTAAGTATCTTTGAAAATGTATATTGTGATATTGGAGATGAACAATCTATAGAACAATCATTATCAACATTTTCATCTCACATGAAAAATATAGTAGAAATATTACAAGATGCAGATCAAAATAGTCTCATTTTATTTGATGAACTAGGCGCAGGTACAGATCCAAGTGAAGGTGCGGCACTCGCAATGAGTATCTTAGATTATGTACGCCGTTTAGGGTCTTTAGTTATGGCAACAACACATTACCCTGAATTAAAAGCTTATAGTTATAATCGTGAAGGTGTCATGAATGCAAGCGTTGAATTTGACGTTGAAACACTGAGCCCGACTTATAAATTATTAATGGGTGTTCCAGGGAGATCTAATGCCTTTGATATATCGAAAAAACTTGGTCTAAGTCTCAACATCATTAATAAAGCTAAGACAATGATAGGGACAGACGAGCAAGAGATCAATGCCATGATTGAATCATTAGAACAAAATTCAAAACGTGTTGATCAACAACGTATAGAATTAGATCGACTTGTGAGGGAAGCACAGCAAACCCACGATGCTTTGTCTAAACAATACCAACAGTATCAAAATTATGAGAAATCATTGATGGATGAAGCTAAAGAAAAAGCTAATCAGCGTGTGAAATCTGCGACTAAAGAAGCGGACGAAATTCTTAAAGAACTTAGAAATCTAAGAGATCATAAGGGCGCTGAGGTAAAAGAACATGAATTAATTGATAAAAAGAAACAACTTGATGATCAATATGAGGTAAAATCAATTAAGCAACATGTTCAAAAGAAAAAGTATGATACGATTCATACTGGAGATGAAGTGAAAGTTCTATCTTACGGTCAAAAAGGTGAAGTGCTTGAACTTGTAGGTGAAGAAGAAGCAGTTGTACAAATGGGAATCATTAAAATGAAATTACCTATTGAAGATTTAGAAAAAACGAAAAAGAAAAAAGAAAAACCTACAAAAATGGTAACAAGACAAAATAGACAAACTATTAAAACAGAACTAGATTTAAGAGGATATCGTTACGAAGAAGCTTTAAATGAATTAGATCAATATCTTGATCAGGCGGTTTTAAGCAATTACGAACAAGTTTATATTATTCATGGTAAAGGTACGGGGGCACTTCAAAAAGGTGTTCAACAACATTTGAAAAAACATAAAAGCGTTAGACAATTTAGGGGAGGTATGCCTAGTGAAGGTGGATTTGGTGTCACTGTGGCAGAACTCAAGTAACCTTTAGATATGAGTAATGTGACTATATCTGAATAATTAAATGAACGATTTTATAGAACTCAGTATTAAAAATATTTAATAACAGTGCTTAACTTAAAGTATAAAGTTTAACGAAAGGACAAGGGCGCACATTACCATAATAACTAATGTGTTAAGTCGCTCTAAACTCGCTATGTTTGTTAAGAGCATCTATAATGCAAAGGTGATTAATCTCTGTTATAATTTGTTCATCATTGAAAATTAAGGAGGATTGGCATTATGGCAATCGTAAAAGTAACTGATTCTGATTTTGATAGCAAAATTGAATCTGGTGTTAAATTAGTTGATTTCTGGGCGACTTGGTGTGGACCTTGTAAAATGATTGCACCAGTTTTAGAAGAACTAGCAGGAGACTATGATGGTAAAGCTGACATCTTAAAATTAGATGTTGATGAAAACCCATCAACTGCAGCGAAATATGAAGTAATGAGTATCCCAACTTTAATTGTATTTAAAGATGGCGAACCAGTTGATAAAGTTGTAGGTTTCCAACCTAAAGAAAACTTAGCAGAAGTATTAGATAAACATCTATAAGATTAACATAAATAAAGACTGGGGCATTACATTGAGTAATTGCTCCAGCTTTATTTTGTTTTCATTAATTAATTTGATAATGGAAAGGAGGAGCCCTTTGGAGGAATATCAAAAGAAAATAAAAGAAAAATTAAACGTAGTCCCTTTAGAGCCGGGTTGTTACTTAATGAAAGATAGAAATGATCAGGTTATATATGTGGGGAAGGCAAAACGTTTAAGAAATCGTCTACGTTCTTATTTTACGGGCGCACATGATGCTAAAACAACCCGTTTAGTTGGAGAAATACGTAACTTTGAATTTATCGTGACATCAAGTGAGACAGAATCGCTACTGCTAGAGCTTAATCTTATAAAACAGTATCAACCCCGATATAATATTTTATTAAAAGATGATAAAAGTTATCCTTTTATTAAAATTACCAAAGAAAAGCACCCACGATTACTTGTTACTCGTACTGTAAAAAAGAATTCAGGTAAATACTTTGGTCCATATCCTAATGCGTATTCTGCACAAGAAACAAAGAAATTACTTGATCGTATCTATCCATTTAGAAAATGCGATAATATGCCAGATAAGCTGTGTCTTTATTACCATATTGGACAATGCATGGGACCGTGTGTCTATGATGTTGATTTAGAGAAGTATGCTCAAATGACAAAAGAAATTACGGACTTTCTAAATGGGGAAGATAAAACAATTTTGAATCATTTAGAAGACCGCATGAATAAAGCGAGTGAACAGTTAGATTTTGAACAAGCAAAAGAATATAGGGATATGATTCAACACATTCACAATTTAACTAAAAAACAAAAGATTATGTCTTCGGATAATACAATTAGAGATGTTTTTGGTTATAGTGTTTCTAAAGGCTGGATGTGTGTTCAAGTCTTCTTCGTTAGACAAGGTAATATGATTAAACGTGATGCTACAATGATACCAATACAACAAACAGAGGAAGAAGAATTTTATACTTTTATAGGTCAATTTTATAGTTTAAATCAGCATCTAATACCTAAAGAAGTTCATGTACCTAAAAATCTTGATAAGGATATCATTCAGTCGGTGGTAGATACTAAGATTGTTCAACCAGTACGAGGAGCTAAAAAAGACATGATTAATTTAGCGAATCACAATGCTGAAGTGCAACTCGATAATAAATTTGAATTAATTGCTAGAGATGAGTCAAGAACCATCAAAGCAATTGAAGAACTAGGAGAGCGTATGGGTATCCAAACACCAATAAGAATTGAAGCTTTTGATAATTCAAATATTCAAGGTGTTGATCCAGTTTCAGCAATGGTTACATTTGTAGATGGCAAACCTCATAAAAAAGATTATCGAAAATATAAGATTAAAACAGTGGAAGGACCTGATGATTATAAATCTATGAGAGAGGTCGTTCGTAGACGCTATACTCGTGTACTTAACGAAGGGCTACCTCTACCAGATTTAATAATAGTTGATGGTGGGAAAGGTCATATGAATGGTGTGATGGATGTACTCGAAAATGAGCTTGGGCTAGATATACCAGTTGCTGGTTTACAAAAAAATGATAAACACCAAACATCTGAACTACTTTATGGAGCAAGTGCTGAAATAGTACCTTTAAAAAAGAATAGTCAAGCATTTTATCTATTACACCGCATACAAGATGAGGTTCATCGATTTGCAATTACATTCCACCGACAAACACGTCAAAAAACAGGTTTGAAATCTGTTCTTGATGACATTGATGGTATTGGAACTAAGAGAAAAACTTCATTATTACGTACGTTTGGATCGATTAAGAAAATGAAAGAAGCGTCTTTTGATGAATTAAGACAAGCAGGATTGCCTGAAAAGGTTGCTAAAAACCTTCAAAACGCGTTACAAAACAAATAATTATTAAAAAGTGGGCATGAGAATCATTCTCATGCCCAAAAATTGTGAAATTAATGTTACAATGTACGTATCAAAAGCTAATTTTTTTAAAGTTGTATGGAAGCGTTTTCTAAATGAGAAAAGTTATCACTTCATGTTAATTGTCACAACTAATAGATTTCCAAAACTTTAAACTTTCTGCTCAATGACTGGCTTTTTACTTTTTTAAGTCCTACTTGTGTATAGGTCGATATTAATTATAAAGACAAGTACTAAATAAAAAAGTAAATCAACGCTGGTCTTTTATGTAAAACTTTAGGGCATTTTGCATACAAGTTTCTAAGAATTAGCAATTTAAATTATAAGTTTCGCAGGGGGGACTCTTTTTGGCTCAATCAAAGAATGAATTTTACCTTAGAAGATTACATTCGTTATTAGGGGTTATTCCGATAGGTGCATTTTTAATTGTACACTTAATGGTAAACCATCAAGCAACGCAAGGTGCTGAAGCTTTTAATAGAGCGTCAGGATTTATGGAATCTTTACCATTCCTTATTGTGATGGAATTTATACTTATTTATATACCATTGTTATACCATGGTTTGTTCGGTTTACACATCGCTTTCACTGCTAAGGAGAACATCGGGCATTACTCATTATTTAGAAACTGGATGTTTTTCTTCCAACGTGTAAGTGGTATTTTAGCATTTATTTTTATTGCAATGCACTTATGGCAAACACGTTTGCAAAAAGCTTTTTATGGTAAATCTGTGGACTATAATCTAATGCATGAAACATTACAACATCCGTTATGGGCAATCTTTTACATTATTTGTGTCATTGCTGTTGTTTTCCATTTTGCTAATGGTTTATGGTCATTTTGTGTAACATGGGGCTTTTTACAATCTAAAAAATCACAACGTGTTTTCACTTGGATTTCACTCATAGTATTTTTAGTGATTTCTTATATTGGTGTTGCAGCCGTTATTGCGTTTATATAAATATATGAATTTTCGTTTTGAAATAAGTGAGTATAGATAATTTACTACTAAGAAATTATGAAACGTTAAAGATTAACTGTTTCGTAGTTAGTTTATATCTGAAAATTAAAAGTAGGGCTTGAGATTTAAATATTCAGGGGAGTGACATTTCTATGGCAGAGAAAAAAATTATTGTTGTCGGTGGAGGACTAGCCGGTCTGATGTCAACAATTAAAGCGGCAGAACAAGGTGCACATGTAGATTTATTTTCCATTGTACCGGTAAAGCGTTCGCACTCTGTTTGTGCACAAGGTGGCATAAATGGTGCTGTTAATACTAAAGGTGAGGGAGATTCACCGTGGATTCACTTTGATGATACTGTTTATGGCGGAGACTTCCTGGCTAATCAACCACCAGTCAAAGCAATGGCTGATGCTGCACCTAAAATCATCCATCTGTTAGATCGTATGGGGGTTATGTTTAACAGAACGAAAGAAGGCTTATTAGACTTTAGACGTTTTGGCGGTACACTACATCATAGAACAGCATTTGCTGGCGCAACGACAGGTCAACAGTTACTTTATGCATTAGACGAGCAGGTTCGTTCATTTGAAGTGGATGGTTTAGTAACTAAATACGAAGGATGGGAATTTCTAGGTATTGTTAAAGACGAAGAAGATGCTGCAAGAGGTATTGTCGCTCAAAATATGACAACATCAGAAATTCAATCATTCGGTTCAGACGCTGTTATCATGGCAACAGGTGGTCCTGGTATTATCTTTGGTAAAACGACGAACTCAATGATTAATACAGGTTCAGCGGCGTCCATCGTTTATCAGCAAGGTGCGATTTATGCAAATGGTGAATTCATTCAAATACATCCGACTGCGATTCCAGGTGATGACAAATTACGTCTTATGAGTGAATCAGCTCGTGGTGAAGGTGGCCGTATTTGGACGTATAAAGATGGTAAACCTTGGTACTTCTTAGAAGAAAAATATCCAGACTATGGTAACTTGGTTCCACGTGATATAGCGACACGTGAAATTTTCGACGTTTGTATTAACCAAAAGTTAGGCATCAACGGAGAAAACATGGTATACCTTGATTTATCTCATAAAGATCCACACGAATTAGATGTTAAATTAGGTGGTATTATTGAAATTTATGAAAAATTCACAGGTGATGATCCACGTAAAGTTCCAATGAAAATCTTCCCAGCAGTACATTATTCAATGGGTGGTTTATACGTAGATTATGATCAAATGACTAATATCAAAGGGTTATTTGCAGCTGGAGAATGTGATTTCTCACAACATGGTGGTAACCGTTTAGGTGCCAATTCTTTACTTTCAGCTATTTATGGGGGTACAGTAGCGGGTCCTAACGCTATCAAATATGTTGAAAATATTGAAAAATCGTATACCGATCTAGATGACAGTATTTTCGAAGCTCGTGTTAAAGAAGAGAAAGAAAAATTTGATCATTTATTGAATATGCGTGGTACTGAAAATGCTTATAAACTTCACCGTGAATTAGGTGAAATTATGACAGCTAACGTAACTGTGGTTCGTGAAAATGAAAAGTTACTTGAAACAGATAAAAAAATTCAAGAACTTATGAAACGTTATGAAGATATTGATATGGAAGATACGCAAACATGGAGCAACCAAGCAGTATTCTTCACACGACAATTATGGAATATGTTGGTTCTTGCTCGTGTGATTACGATTGGTGCGTATAATCGTAACGAATCTAGAGGTGCACATTACAAACCTGAATTCCCAGAACGTAATGATGAAGAATGGTTAAAAACAACCATGGCTCGTTATAAAGGTAGAAGTGAAAAGCCAGAATTTACTTATGAGCCAGTAGATGTAAGTTTAATTCCACCTCGTAAGCGTGACTACACAAGTAAGTCTAAAGGAGGTAATAAATAATGGCTGATCAATCATTAAAAGAAACTCCAAAAACTCAAAGTAATCCACAAACTCAAGTACAAGGTCAAAATCAACAACCAAAACAAAAAACAGTAAAATTGATAATTAAACGTCAAGATAATAGCGAATCAAAACCTTATGAAGAATCATTTGAAATTCCTTATAAGGAAAATTTAAACGTAATCGCATGTTTGATGGAAATCAGACGAAATCCAGTCAACTCTAAAGGTGAAAAAACGACACCAGTCACATGGGATATGAATTGCCTCGAAGAAGTATGTGGCGCTTGTTCAATGGTAATCAACGGCCGTGCACGACAATCATGTTCAGCTATTGTTGATCAATTAGAACAACCTATTCGTCTTGAACCTATGAGTACTTTCCCTGTCATTCGAGATTTACAAGTTGATCGCTCAAGAATGTTCGATAACTTAAAACGAATGAAAGCATGGATTCCTATTGATGGAACATATGACTTAGGACCTGGACCACGTATGCCAGAGAAAAAACGTCAAACTGCATATGAGTTGTCTAAATGTATGACTTGTGGTGTATGTTTAGAAGTATGTCCAAATGTCACAAAAAACAATAAATTTGTTGGTGCACAAGCTATTTCTCAAGTACGTTTGTTCGATTTACATCCAACAGGTTCCATGACTAAAGATGAGCGTTTAGATGCATTGATGAGTGCAGGTGGACTGCAAGAATGTGGTAATTCTCAAAACTGTGTGAATGCATGTCCTAAAGGTATACCATTGACAACGTCAATTGCCGCAATGAATAGAGAAACCTCTTTCCATATGTTTAAATCATTCTTTGGTTCAGATCATCAAGTAGATTAATATAGCTTATAGTGACCAAGGCAACTTCGCCTTGGTCATTTTTTGCTGATTGTAGAATAAAGATAGGAATTTCACTTTACAAGAACTATAAACGTAAATATCTACAGTTATATGATACTGTGATACAATGTAAGGTAATTGTAAAAATAAGGGTGAAGAAGTATGAATAAACCTATTGGAGTCATTGATTCAGGTGTTGGTGGTCTTACTGTTGCTAAAGAAATTATGAGACAGTTACCAAATGAAACTATTTATTATTTAGGTGATATAGCACGTTGTCCATATGGTCCAAGACCAGGAGAAGAAGTTAAAAAATTCACAACGGAACTAGCTCAAAAATTGATGGAATTTGATATAAAAATGCTGGTTATTGCTTGCAATACTGCTACGGCAGTTGCGTTAGATTATTTACAAAACATATTACCTATTCCTGTCATTGGTGTTATCGAACCTGGAGCAAGAACTGCGATAATGACTACAAAAAATCAAAATGTATTAGTTTTAGGAACCGAAGGAACAATTAAATCAGAAGCGTATCGCACACATATAAAAAAGATAAATCCAAATGTGAATGTCTATAGTGTTGCATGCCCGGGCTTTGTTCCTCTAGTTGAACAAATGCGCTATAAAGACCCTACAATCACTAATATTGTGATTCATCAAACGTTGAAGCAATGGAGAAACAGTGATGCGGACACGGTTATTTTAGGATGTACACACTATCCGTTGTTATATCAGCCTATTTATGAATATTTTAGTGGTACTAAAACAGTTATCTCATCTGGCTTAGAAACAGCAAGAGAAGTAAGTGCATTACTCACGTTTAGCAATGAGCATGCCAGTTACACAGAACATCCCCAACATCGATTTTTTGCGACTGGTGACACCACACATATTAAAAATATTATTGATGAATGGTTAAATATGAAAGTTGAAGTCAAAAGAATAACTGTAAATGATTCATAGAAGGAGAGAATGATATGGAAGATATTGTTATTGCAACTAATAATCAAGGTAAGATAAACGATTTTAAAGCTATTTTTAAAAATCAAAATGTTATTGGAATTTCTGAGTTGATTGAAGATTTTGATGTAGAAGAAACAGGTGCCACATTTGAAGAAAACGCTAAGTTAAAATCCGAAGCGGCAGCACATGCATTAAATAAGCGTGTCATTGCAGATGATAGTGGACTTGAAGTGTTCGCATTAAATGGGGAACCAGGCGTGTATTCAGCGCGCTATGCAGGATTAGGTAAGAATGATGAAGATAATATTGAAAAGTTGTTAACGAACTTAGAAGATGTTCAAGACCGTCGTGCTCAATTTGTTTGTGTGATTAGTATGAGTGCGCCTAATGAAAAAACAAAAACATTTAAAGGAACAGTTTCCGGAGTGATAACAACTGAACGACATGGAAAAAATGGTTTTGGTTATGATCCAATATTTTTCGTTCCAGAATTAAATAAAACGATGGCGGAAATTACAAATGATGAAAAGGGTAAAATCAGTCATCGTGGAAATGCTATTCTATTGTTAAAAGAATATTTAGAGGGTGAACAACATGTCTAAGTGGATTATTCTTAGTGATAATCACAAAGAAACAGGTATCTTATATCATATTTATGATCTACATAAAGACGCAGATAAATTTTTACATTTAGGGGATTCTGAATTTAGTTATAATGACACAGAACTTAGTTTGTATCAGCGTGTGAAAGGTAATTGTGATTTTTATCCAGAGTTTTTAGAAGAAGCAATCACTGAAGAAAACGGAGTTCGTGCCTTTTATACTCATGGTCATCTTTATCAAGTAAACCAAACACGAATGAAACTTGCTGAAAAGGCAAAAGAATTAGGATGTTTGTTTGCTTTCTATGGACATACACATGTGGCAAAATATGAGCAAATAGGTGGCATCCATGTAATTAATCCTGGTAGTATTTCTCAATCACGTAGTCAAATCGAAGAAACTTTTGCTGAGCTCGTATACAAGGATCATGAAAATACCATCATTTTGAATTTTAGAAATAGAGAAAATCAGGTCATCGAAACAGTTAAGATTGAATATTAGACAGTTAGGAATAATAAGAGCAAAACTTTTATATAAAGAATAAACCTGGGACATTAAAATGTTTCAGGTTTATTAATGATGTGGTCATCGATGGCTAAGTTAAACTTACGTGATGTTTACGCCTTATTAAGTTTGCTCTTTTGTAATATATAGCGGGTTTTAATCTCTGTTGAATTATATTATTGTATTTTACATAATAAAAAAGGAGCCTCATTCAATGAGACTCCTTTTTTTATAGCGTCCTGGGAGGGATTCGAACCCCCGACCGATGGCTTAGAAGGCCATTGCTCTATCCAGCTGAGCTACCAGGACATTTTCAACACAAGAATTATTATATCTAAATATATGTCTTTTAGCAATAGGTACCTAATAAAAATTATTTATATTTTTCACTATAATAGAGGTTTTTATACATAAATGTTAATTTGATATAAAACCCTATATGTTTATATCAATAAAATAGAGTGCAATACAGTTGTGCATGCCTAACTGTTGTAAAACCTAAGGAAAGTAACAGTTAGGAACTCTTAATTATTTAGTATGAAAAATGCAACAAATTGAGTCAAATTAACTTTATAGTATAGGTAACAAAACGATAGAGATAACGAATCGCAAACGTATCCAATCGTTTTGGAGTTATTAACTCATTTAGGAGTGTTAATAATGAAATTATTTAACGCTTTTAAAGACATCTTAGAAGCAGCCATCACTAACGATGGCACTCAATTAGGGGCAAGTATTGTTAACATCATAGAAAGTAGCGTTGATATGATGAATCGATTTTTGGGAAATTAGTTCATCATCAACGATCTCGCATAATAATAAAATTTATTTAAAGGAGTTTTGAATAATGGAACAATTATTTGACGCAATTAGAAGTGTAGTAGATGCAGGAATCAACCAAGATTGGTCTCAATTAGCTTCAGGTATCGCTGGTATTGTTGAAAATGGTATTAGTGTTATTTCTAAATTATTAGGTCAATAATTTAAAAATTAAAACTTTA
>NZ_JBRIKK010000012.1:0-82770 GCF_052976705.1 Staphylococcus sp. MSU001 | reverse complement strand
AATATTACTATTCCGCAGTAGCTCAGTGGTAGAGCTATCGGCTGTTAACCGATCGGTCGTAGGTTCGAATCCTACCTGCGGAGCCATGGCTCCTTGGTCAAGCGGTTAAGACACCGCCCTTTCACGGCGGTAACACGGGTTCGAGTCCCGTAGGAGTCATTTTATGGAGAATTAGCTCAGCTGGGAGAGCATCTGCCTTACAAGCAGAGGGTCGGCGGTTCGAACCCGTCATTCTCCACCATTTAATTAAATACTGCGGAGGGGTAGCGAAGTGGCTAAACGCGGCGGACTGTAAATCCGCTCCTTCGGGTTCGGCAGTTCGAATCTGCCCCCCTCCACCATTCTTGGGCTATAGCCAAGCGGTAAGGCAACGGACTTTGACTCCGTCACGCGCTGGTTCGAATCCAGCTAGCCCAGCCATTAGAGCCATTAGCTCAGTTGGTAGAGCATCTGACTTTTAATCAGAGGGTCAGAGGTTCGAATCCTCTATGGCTCACTTTCTAGACATCTTCAATTGAAGGTGTCTTTTTTTATTTGTTAGAATTTTTTACTTTTATTTCTTATTTAAGAATTTTTATAAAATGTTATTTTGTCGTATGACAGTGTTAATAATGATTGGTATAATAATCAATATGGAAAAGTATTACCCGGAGGAGATGTTATGGATTTTTCCAATTTTTTTCAAAATCTGAGTACTATAAAAATTATTACTAGTCTACTGGATTTACTGATTGTTTGGTATGTGTTGTATCTTCTCATTACAGTTTTTAAAGGTACTAAAGCAATTCAATTATTAAAAGGGATAGTTGTCATTGTTATCGGCCAGCAAATCAGTAAAATTCTTAACTTAACAGCAACATCTAAATTGTTTGATATTGTAATTCAATGGGGTGTTTTAGCTCTCATTGTGATATTTCAACCTGAAATAAGAAGAGCCTTGGAACAATTAGGTAGAGGAAATTTTTTAAAACGATATACGAATACTTATAGTCGCGATGAAGAAAAGTTGATTCAATCTGTATCTAAAGCTGTTCAATATATGGCTAAGCGTCGCATTGGTGCGCTTATTGTTTTTGAAAAAGAGACAGGTTTGCAGGACTATATAGAAACTGGAATACCGATGAATTCTGATATATCTCAAGAGTTACTAACTAATGTATTTATCCCTAATACACCATTACACGATGGTGCAATGATAATTCAAGGAAGTAAGATTGCCGTTGCTGCAAGTTATTTACCATTATCAGATAGTGTTAAAATATCAAAAAGTTTAGGAACTAGACATAGAGCGGCAGTTGGAATTTCAGAAGTTTCTGATGCTTTTACTGTTGTTGTATCTGAAGAAACTGGTGATATATCAGTCACTTTTGATGGAAAATTAAGAAGAGATATTTCAAAAGATGTTTTTGAAGAATTGCTTGCTGAACATTGGTTTGGTGCACACTTTCAAAAGAAAGGTGTGAATTCATAAATGCTTGAAAGTAAATGGGGATTAAGATTTGTCGCTCTCATATTAGCAGTATTTTTCTTTTTATCAGTAAATAATGTATTCGGAAATATATTTAATACAGATGATTTATCACAAAAATCATCCAAAACCATTCAAGATGTGCCCGTTGATGTTATTTATAATAATAAAGACCTACATGTAACTAAAATTCCTGAAAACGTCGATGTTAATTTAACAGGACCACAATCAAAATTAATCAAAATTGAAAACCCTGAAGATTTGAAAGTAGTCGTTGATCTTTCTGGAAAAAAAGCAGGGAAATATCAAAAAAAATATCAAGTTAAAGGCATAGATAGTGGTATCAACTATCAAATTAAACCTGAAGTAGCACACATTAACCTTGAAAATAAAATAACACGAGTTATGCATGTACAACCAGACATTAGTAGTAATAGTTTAGACCCAAAATATAAAATAAGTAAACAAAGTATTTCACCAGAAACTGTTAAAGTGACTGGTGGAGAGCAACAGTTAAAAAATATAGCTTATTTAAAAGCAACCTTTAAAAATTCTAGTAAAGTGAACAAAGATACCAATGATGTTGCAGATGTTAGTGCATTTGATAAACAATTAAATAAATTAAATGTATCAATTAATCCAAATGAGGTTAATTTAAAAGTAACAGTTGAACCATTCAGTAAAATGGTTAAGGTACGTACAAAAACAACGGGTAAGCTTAATGAAAATAAAGAATTAGATAGTGTTAAACTAGAAGATAAAGAAGTAGAAATCTTTGGTAATAGAGATGAATTACAAAATATTAATGAAATTACTGCTGAAGTAGATATTGATGGCATTTCAGAATCTACAGAAAAAACAGTATCATTTAACTTACCTAAAGATGTGACTAAAGTGAATCCAAAGGAAACAAAAGCGTATATAAATGTTAAAAATTGATAGATACAAAAGGAGCGTTTAAAAATGGGAAAATATTTTGGTACTGATGGTGTTCGTGGTGTCGCTAACCAAGAACTCACACCTGAATTGGCTTTTAAACTAGGTAGATACGGAGGATATGTACTCGCACATAACAAAGGTGAAAAGCATCCTCGAGTTTTAGTAGGAAGAGATACAAGAGTATCAGGAGAAATGCTAGAATCTGCATTAATCGCTGGTTTAATTTCAATTGGCGCAGAAGTGATGCGTTTAGGTGTTATCTCAACACCAGGTGTGGCTTATTTGACTAAAGAAATGGAAGCAGCATTAGGTGTTATGATTTCTGCGTCACATAATCCGGTTGCTGATAATGGAATTAAATTTTTTGGTTCAGATGGCTTTAAATTGTCAGATGATCAAGAAAATGAAATTGAGCAATTATTAGATCAAACCAATCCTGATTTACCACGTCCTGTAGGAGAGGATATTGTACATTATTCAGATTATTTTGAAGGTGCACAAAAGTATCTAAGTTATCTTAAATCCACAGTCGATGTAAATTTTGAGGGTCTTAAAATAGTATTAGATGGTGCAAACGGGTCAACTTCTTCTTTAGCCCCATTCTTGTTTGGCGATTTAGAAGCGGATACTGAGACAATAGGATGTAATCCAGATGGTTATAATATTAATGAACAATGTGGCTCTACTCATCCAGAAAAATTAGCTGAAACGGTGTTAGAAACTGGAAGTGACTTTGGTTTAGCTTTTGATGGAGATGGAGATCGCATTATTGCGGTAGATGAAAATGGACAAATTGTAGATGGAGATCAAATTATGTTCATTATTGGTCAAGAAATGTATAAAAACCAAGAACTCAATGGAAATATGATAGTTTCGACAGTTATGAGTAACCTTGGTTTCTACAAAGCTCTAGAAAAAGAAGGTATTCAGTCAAACAAAACTAAAGTGGGAGATCGCTATGTTGTCGAGGAAATGAGAAGAGGAAATTATAATCTTGGTGGTGAACAATCGGGTCATATCGTATTAATGGATTACAATACTACTGGTGATGGATTATTAACGGGTGTTCAATTGGCCTCTGTTATTAAAATGAGTGGTAAAACTCTAAGCGAGTTAGCTTCTCAAATGAAAAAGTATCCACAATCTCTAATTAATGTGAGAGTGACTGACAAATATCGTGTTGAAGAGAATATTCATGTTCAAGAGATAATGACGAAAGTTGAAACCGAGATGAACGGTGAAGGAAGAATTCTTGTTCGACCTTCTGGAACTGAACCTTTAGTACGTGTAATGGTTGAGGCTGCAACTGACGCGGATGCTGAAAGATATGCTCAAAGTATCGCTGACGTTGTTGAAGAAAAAATGGGTTTAGATAAATAATATTTTCATGTTTAAATTCATATATAACAGATTTATGATGTTACTATCATAAATCTGTTTTTTTAAAACAGAATTTTATCTTTTAAAAAGATTTGAAAAATATATTTTTTTATTTTGAGAATAATTCGCTGATGTATCTATTCAGAACTATTACTATTTATAAAAAATACTGTTAAATCGTTTGCAAATTAATTCGTTATCAGTGTACAATAAATATTAATGGAAAGGAGGAAAGTCTAGGTTATTAATAATTAAAGCGCCTGTGCAAAATGCTTAAATAGTTGTTAAGTATTAAAAGTAAAATAGTAGAGCTTTTATAGATAATTATTTGGCTTTTGTAGACGAGGAGGATAGTGATCGAATCAGATCGGCGGATGCTATCCCGGATGTGGCACATTCGTTAGCTTATTAAGTAAATCATTAAGGTGACTTAGTGGACAAAGTTAATAAGATCGCCAAACTAAATAAATTATTTTGGGAAACTACGGATAGCGTGTATAAAATTCATATAATAGCACGCTTATTTCATGATGTAATCGTTAATAATAATTATGATAGGGGATTATCAAATTTAACCAGTGATAATTAATCATAATAGCCGTGTTATCCCATTTGTTGGAGGATATTATATGTGTGGAATTGTAGGTTATATTGGCTACGATAATGCCAAAGAATTACTATTAAAAGGGTTAGAAAAATTAGAATATCGTGGTTATGACTCAGCAGGTATTGCTGTAGTTAATGATGATGGTACAAAACTTTTTAAAGAAAAGGGAAGAATTGCTGAATTACGTAAAGTTGCAGATAATAGTGATGAGGATGGTACGTTAGGAATTGGTCATACACGTTGGGCGACACATGGTGTTCCAAATTATGAAAATTCACACCCACATCAGTCAACATCTGGACGTTTTACATTAGTTCATAATGGTGTAATTGAAAATTACGAAGAATTAAAAGCTGAATATTTATCTGATGTCACTTTTTCATCAGAAACTGATACGGAAGTTATCGTACAATTAGTAGATTATTTTTCTAAGCAAGGATTAGCTACAGAAGATGCATTTACAAAAGTAGTTAAATTATTAAATGGGTCATATGCTTTAGGACTATTAGATGATAATGATAAAGATACTATTTATGTGGCTAAAAACAAGTCTCCGCTTTTAGTAGGTGTAGGTGAAGGTTTCAATGTTATTGCTTCTGATGCTCTAGCAATGTTACAAACTACAAATCAATACAAAGAGATACATGACCATGAAATAGTTATCGTTAAGCGAGACACAGTAGAAATTAAAGATCTTGAGGGGCATATTCAACAACGTGATACGTATACGGCAGAAATAGATGCTGCTGATGCAGAAAAAGGCGTATATGATCATTACATGTTAAAAGAAATTCATGAACAGCCTGCAGTGATGCGTCGTATAATTCAAGAATATCAAGATGAAAAAGGTAATTTAAAAATCGATGCAGAGATTATTAATGATGTAGCAGATGCTGATCGTATTTACATCGTTGCAGCTGGTACTAGTTATCATGCTGGATTGGTTGGTAAAGAATTTATTGAAAAATGGGCAGGTGTACCTACTGAGGTTCATGTAGCTTCTGAATTTGTATATAATATGCCACTTCTTTCTGAAAAACCACTATTTATTTATATTTCACAATCTGGTGAAACAGCTGATAGTCGTGCTGTTTTAGTTGAAACAAATAAATTAGGTCACAAATCATTAACAATTACTAATGTTGCTGGCTCAACATTATCACGTGAAGCGGATCATACATTACTTTTACATGCTGGACCTGAGATTGCAGTCGCATCTACAAAAGCATATACAGCGCAAATTGCTGTTTTATCTATCTTATCTCAAATTGTTGCTAAATATCATGGTCGTGAAACCGATGTTGATTTATTAAGAGAACTTGCTAAGGTTACTACTGCTATAGAAACAATTGTTGACGATGCACCTAAGATGGAGCAAATTGCAACGGATTTCTTAAAAACTACTCGTAATGCATTCTTCATTGGAAGAACAATTGATTATAATGTTAGTTTAGAAGGTGCATTAAAATTAAAAGAAATTTCTTATATTCAAGCTGAAGGATTTGCAGGTGGGGAATTAAAGCACGGAACAATCGCTTTGATTGAAGATGGCACACCTGTCATAGGTTTAGCTACCCAAGAAAACGTTAATCTATCAATTCGTGGAAATATGAAAGAAGTAGTAGCACGTGGTGCATATCCTTGTATGATTTCAATGGAAGGTTTGAATAAAGAAGGAGACACATACGTGATTCCACAAGTACATGAATTATTAACTCCATTAGTATCTGTAGTGACAATGCAATTAATCTCATATTATGCTGCATTACAACGAGATTTGGATGTGGATAAACCTCGTAACCTAGCCAAATCGGTTACAGTAGAGTAAAATGTTTATAATTTAGAGTAGCCTAAGTGGCTACTCTTTATTTTTTGAATTAATTTTAGAATTATGCTTCAATTAATTTTAACTAAGCGTTTAATGCCGTTGGTTAAGGACTTTAATGAGGTACCCTAAATTATTAATATTGGATGAACCTACAACTGGATTGGATTTTATATAAAGAGGCAACTATTTAAAACATTAGGTAAGCATATTTTAAATGATTCACAACTTTCTGTCATACATGTAACGCATATACATATAATAGAAGAAATGCCGTTATTTGTGAAAAAGTTTTACTTAAAGACATTTACATATTTAACAAGGGTAATATTAAAGATATTATGAGACCCTTATCGTATAACAAATTTTTTGGGAGAGATGTCATTGTAAATAAAAGAAGACGACAATATAGTATGTTCAAAGTGTAATCAAAGCCGTTGCACTTTAGTATGATAAGTGACACAATTTAAGTGTATAAGTTAGAGTCTTGAATGGAGGATAATATGAAAAATATAAAAGCAATTTTTTTAGATATGGATGGAACGATATTACATGAAAATAATAAAGCCTCGGAATATACTAAACAAGTGATTAATCAATTGAGAGAACAAAATTATAAAGTTTTCCTTGCTACTGGGAGATCTTATTCAGAAATCAGTCAACTTGTTCCAAATGGATTCACTGTAGATGGTATTATCAGTTCGAATGGAACTTCAGGTGAAATTCATGGAGATAATTTGTTTAGACATAGTTTAACTTTAAAACAAGTACAGAAAATTGTGGAATTGGCTAAAAAACAACATATTTATTATGAAGTTTTTCCTTTTGAAAGTGATCGCATATCTCTTAAAGAAGATGAAGATTGGATGAAAGAAATGATTTCCACTATAGAGCCACCTGACGCTGTAAGTCAAAGTGAGTGGTCATCGAGAAGAGAAGCAATTAAAGGAAAAATAGATTGGCAAGATACCTTACCTGATGCACACTTTTCTAAAATATATTTATTCAGTCCCAAATTAGATAAAATAACTGATTTTCGCAATCATCTTGTTGAAAATCAAACAAATTTAGGTATTACCGTATCTAATTCTTCGCGTTATAATGCTGAAACGATGCCATATCATACTGATAAAGGTACAGGTATCAAGGAAATGATTGATCACTATGGTATTCAGCAAGAAGAAACTTTAGTTATTGGTGATAGTGATAATGATAGAGCTATGTTTAATTTTGGCCACCACACTGTTGCAATGAAAAATGCAAGACAAGAAATTAAAAATCTTACAGATGATATTACCGAATACACGAACGAAGAAGATGGTGCAGCACATTACTTAAAAACTCATTTATTAGATAACTAGTCTTCAAGTCAGTATCTTGTTATTAAACGGTCGGTTACGATAGTTTATATCAGTAAAAATTTTGAATTTATAAAATAGGCAAATGGACACTTTCATATTTAATCATGAAAGTGTCCATTTTTGATTTAAATTATATGCCTATCAACTGGTTCATTATGATTATTTAAATTATATGCTTGAGCATTAATAAAATATTAAAGAGGATTTTCACAAAAATATATTTACAATATAAAAAGCCCAACATGAAAGATTATTAAAATTTCATGTTGGGCAAAATACTTTAAATTTAAATTAATAAGGTAATCTAAAGACAATCAACTATTTCTTATCAAATAGATTTTTAGATTGTTCTGTAACATTTTCTTTATTTTCATTTACTTTTTCTTTGATGGAATCATCTATGTTATTTTTTTGGCTATCAGTTTTTTCTTGTTGTACATGTGTTTGTTGATCTTTCATTTTATCTACTTCTGTATCTTTTGAATCGGAAGCATTCAATGTAGTATCTACTTTGTCGTTTACAGTATCTTTGTTATTATTTTTATTTTTATGACGTCTTTTGCTTTTGACTGGTTGGTCACCACGTTTAACGAAATAATTAATAATTCCAAAAATCAAAATGTAATAAAGACATAAACGTAATACTATAGATACGATTCTAGCTATAATAATAATAGTTTGAGCCACCATTTGAGACATACTGCTTGTTAAGTATTGTACACCGAATAATAGTGGTTTGTTTATAATACTTGCAAGTAAACTGATAAGTAATACGCCAATGAAAAATTTAAACCAAGTTTTCTTACCGTTTTTAATACCTTTAAATCCTTCTTTTAGATTACTCATTACTTTACGAGATGAATCTTCTGTATAAGCAGTAGTATAATTAATAATGAATATAATTACAAACCAATAGAAAATTGATGAAATGAAACCTGTTATGAGTAACAACACAATTTGTATTGTGATTAAAATTCCCATTGGATTTTCGTAGCCACTTATTGATTGTTGTAAGCCAATAAATAATGGGCTAAGAGCTAAATTATATAATTTATTTAATAGCATTAGAATAAGTACGATTATAATAAACAGAACTAAAGTTATTAAAGCTAAGATTACTGATTTAGCATATTTGCCTTTTTTAAAAGCAAAAAATAAATCACTAAAGAGAACTTTCTCTTTATTAATAGCTTTTTGAATTGCATATACTGTACCAGTTATCAATGGGTAACCTACAAAAATAAATAATAAAGCTAAAATGAGTAAAATAAAAATAATAGATATAATAGGTTTTGTAGTAGGTTCACCGAGTTGAGCTAACATGGGTAACCTTTGGGCTCTTAATATAACTAATGAGAATGCAATATTAGAAGTAATATAGCAAATGACAAAAGTTAGTAATGAGATTAGTATTAACTTTAGATTATGTGGTTTTGCTTTTTGAAATCCGGATTTATAATAATTAAACAAATTTTAAGCACTCCTTTTTTTTCATATAAATACAATATCAAAATTCTAATAAATTTTAAATTAATATCTAACATAATAGAGCACAAAATGTTAGAATATGCTAATAAGATAACATTGAAGGGAGATAATATCATGAAATTTGCTGTTATCACTGATATTCATGGAAACTTTGATGCGCTTCAAACTGTTTTAGATGATATTGATAGTAGAGATGATATTGAAAAAATTTATAACCTAGGTGATAACATAGGGATTGGACATGAGACAAATAAAGTACTGGATACTATATTTGACCGAGATGATATGGAAATGATCGCAGGTAATCATGATGAAGCTATTATGTCACTCGTCAATGGAACACCTTATCCTGAAGATTTAAAAGGGAAGTTTTATGAGCATCATCAATGGATTGAAGGACATTTAGATGAGTCCTATTACGATGAAATTAATCAATTGCCAAGATATATTGAAATGACCGTAAAAGGGAAAAAGATTTTATTTATTCATTATGAAATTGAAAATGATAAAATCTCAGCTCCCATTGATGAACAACCTTTTGCGCCTATTACAAAAGATGACGAACAAGCTATTTCTAAATTATTTAAAGATAAAGAAGCCGATTTAATTTTATTTGGACATAACCATAGATTGCATATGTTTGATGATAAATCTACAGTATATTTTAATCCTGGATCAGTAGGTTTGAACAACGGTTCTAACACCGTATATGGTATTATTACCGTTAATGAAAAAGGAATTTCAGTAGAAAGAGTGAAATTAGCGTACAATAATGAAGAATTTTTAGCAGGTTTTGAAGAAAAGCAAGTACCAGCTAGAGAATTTATATTTAAGAATTTCATTTAAAGTAATATGTTTATATGTGAAAAAGTAAATATTGAGATAGATTCATCTGAAATTTGTAACACCTATTGAAAATTTTTAGAGCGTGGGAACATAAACTGATGTCCCACGCTCTAAATATATATAGGATGATTGAAATGGAGTTCTACTCACATCAACTCTCTTTTAAATTAAGATATGATTTTTAGGTTGAGTCTTTGAATGCAATAGAACCTTCAATCTACATCTTTATTTATAATCAAAAAGGATTGTTAGAAATAAACGCTCTAATGAGAGTGCTCATATATACCTGAGCATAATGTTGATTCGTCGTGTTTGTGTTCTGGTGTTTCAAGTTGTATTGTCATATGCTGAATATTTAATTGCAATAGGTCACTTTCGATTGACTTTAGCATTGTTTCACACGTTTGAACTGATAAATATTCTGGTACAACTGCATGACAACTTAATGCATTCATATCATTTGAAATGGTCCATACATGACAATCATGTACATTTTGAATTCTTTCATCTTTACTAATTGCTTTAATTACAGCATTTAAATCTATATTGTTAGGCGTTCCTTCCATCAATATGTTAAGGGATGATTTAGAAATGCCGTAAGCATTTTTTAAAATAATTAACGAAACTAAAATACTGGCTAAAGGATCCGCTAATGTAAAATTAAAACCCCAAATTAAGAGAGAAGCAACGATTGCACCAACAGAGCCGAACAAGTCTCCAAGTACATGTAAAAATGCGCCTCGCATATTAAGGTTGTGAGAGGTATCTCCTCCTTTAAACATGAGTATCGCTACAATGATATTTACCATAAGACCAATCACACTAATGATGAACATTTCCTTCGATTGAACCTCAGGAGGTTCTAAAAATCTTCGTATCGCTTCGATTATTATAATAATACTAATGATAAATAGGGTAACTCCGTTGAAAAGTGCTGCTAGAATCTCAAAACGTTTGTAACCATATGTTTTACTTTTGGTAGCATGCTTTTCAGCATATATAAAAGCTATAAGAGCTACTCCTAAGGATATGGCATCACTTAGCATGTGAAAACCATCAGACAATAATGCTAGACTATTTGCCAAGAACCCACCTATAATTTCTACAAGCATGAAGAGACTAATAATAATAAAAGAAAACATGAGTACTTTCTTATTATCTGTATGAACGTGTCCGTGTGCATGAGAATGATGATGTTGATGATTATGATTTGTCATTAGAAATTCCACCTTCACTAGGATGTTTGGCGTGGTGAATAGCTTGTTTAAGTAAAGTTGAAACGTGTCTATCATCTATAGAATAAATCATTGATTGACCTTGTCTTTTAGATTTAACAAGATGAGTGCTTTTAAGTAGTTTCAATTGATGTGATACATTTGACTGAGTCATATTTAAAGAATGTGAAATATGTCCAACACTTGCTTCACCGTTTTCAAGAAACTCCATAATTCTGACACGATTAAAATCACTTAAAGCTTTGAAAATATGAGTGACTTTAATCAATATATCCTGATTGCTTTCATCGTTAATATGATATCCACTCATTGTAAATTCACACTCCAACATATGAATATTTGTTCATATATTAATATAATGAGAATATTGAAGTATGTCAATGATACACTAACGTTTAGTATTCTCTTGAAGTGGTAAATACAAAATACAATTTTTTGAAGGAGGACGTTTGAAATGAGTATTTTAGTTATTGGAGCAAATGGTGGCGTAGGTTCTAAACTAGTAAGTCAATTAAATGAAGAACACGTTGATTTTACAGCTGGTGTGCGTAAGGAAGATCAAGTTAAAGAATTAGAAAATAAAGGAATTAAAGCTACTTTAATAGATGTAGAAAAAAATAGTATTGATGATTTAAAAAATATCTTTACAGATTATGATAAAGTCATCTTTTCGGTTGGATCTGGAGGAAGCACTGGAGCGGATAAAACAATCATTGTTGATTTAGATGGTGCTGTAAAAACAATTAAAGCTAGTAAAGAAGCGGGTATCAAACATTACGTTATGGTATCAACGTACGATTCTAGACGTGAAGCATTCGATGCGAGTGGAGATTTAAAACCGTATACAATTGCAAAGCATTATGCTGATGATTACTTAAGAACATCAAATCTTAATTATACAATTGTACATCCAGGTTCACTTACAGATGATGCTGGAACTGGAAAAATAGAAGCTGATTTATATTTCGACAAACCAGGATCAATTCCACGTGAAGATGTTGCTACAGTTTTAAAAGAAGTAGTAACTTCTGATGGTTTTAATAATCAAGAATTCCAAATTTTAAGTGGCAATCATGATGTTAAAGATGCATTGAAAAACTATGAATCTTAACATTTAAAATTAAGTACGTATTAAAAATTATTTGTCATTTTTAAAACAATTTGATGCAAAATTCATTCTCTATTATCGATAGAATTGTTGTAGTTTGCTTTTAAATACTTCAATTTCTAATCAGTATTTGAGGGGGGGCAAGATAAGAAAATCAAAAAGTCTTATCTTGTTCCCTTTTTATATTAAACGTTAAATATTTCAATGAGTATAATTACACTCATTGTTCTGCTTTTAAATGAACTTGAAAAGAGAGAAATGCTGGATTCTATTGAAGCCAATTTAACGCTTTGTTATTTTAAGGCGTCATTTACAGAAAATAATGGTATAGTAATGAATAAAGCGCTTTATTAGAATAGTAAAAATGATGCTATTCAATTTATTATGCAGTTGATATAATATGTAAGAATCCTACGTCAAATGGACACAGGATACAAAGTGTATAAAATGATAGTATATTCATATAGTAGTTTGTGAAATAATCATATATGCTACACTCAAAACGAGTGAGAAAGAGAGCTAGCTTCAAATACATATCTTAAAAGAAGAGCTATGTTGTATCAAAAGTATTTTTATTATTTAACATTGTGTGATATTCAAGCATAGATAATGATTAAAGTTTAGGCTTTTAATAATGGAGGTGTGAACATGCCGTTATTTTTAAAACCCATTTTTCTCGATAAAGTATGGGGCAGTGATAATCTTCGCCAATTTGGGTATCAACTACCTAATAATCATATAGGTGAATGTTGGGGAATTTCAGCACATCCACATGGCAAAAGTGTGATTGAAAATGGTATATTTGCTGGTCAAACATTGGATCAAGTATGGAACAATCATAGAGAAATGTTTGGAGATTTTCCAAGTAAAGATTTTCCGTTAATGGCTAAAATTGTAGATGCTGCTGCGCCATTGTCTATTCATGTACATCCGGACGATTCTTATGCATATGAACACGAAGAAGGTCAATATGGAAAATCTGAATGTTGGTACATCATTGAAGCTGATGAAGGTGCAAAGATTACTATAGGTACGTATGCGAAATCTCGTGATGAATTTGAAGAGCAATTGAAGCAAGGTACATTTGAAAAACATTTGAGAACAATACAAGTGCAACCAGGAGATTTTTACTTTATACCAGCTGGAACGATACATTCCATAGGTGCAGGCATTATGGCGTATGAAGTCATGCAATCATCAGATATTTCATATAGAATTTATGATTATCATAGAAAAACAGACAATAGTGAGGAACGTGAATTAAATATAGATAAGGCATTAGATGTTATTAATTATTCAAATGAACTACCTAATATCACTCCTCAAAATGAAGTGATAGAAAATCACAATTGTACACATATTGTATCGAGTGATTTTTTTACTATGGTTAAGTGGGATATTTCTGGTACTCTAAATTATATGAAGCCTAGAGAATTTTGTCTTGTTTCTGTTTTAGATGGACAAGGTAAACTTATTGTAGATGGTGATATATATGAAATATCTACAGGTTCAAACTTTGTGTTAACTTCTGAAGATTTAGATAGTGTTTTCGAAGGAGATTTCAAACTAATCATTAGTTACATTTAATAAGTATAAAAAAATATACCAATTTAAGTATAGGTGATATAAGGAGAGAGGCTTTGTGAAGCAATTTTTATATATTTCTCTAGTTTGTGGCATTATTTCAGGAGCAGGTATATTTTTACAATTACCGCATTATCCATCTATGATGATTCCAAGATTTGTGGCGATTCTTGGAATAATTAGCGCTGCAATCACAATAAGAGATAAGGAAATAAGTGGTATGCTTAAACTTGGTGGAATAATGATTAATATAATGCCGTTACTTGGGAGTGTCATTGCTAAATGAAAGATGACGATATGCAAGTGTCTAACGATGATACTTGCATTTTTAATTTTTAAAAGCAACTTTTAATGATAAGTGTTGTTTAGAATAGTGAATGATATTATGATAAAATTAATAAAAATATTTAATAATAATGATGATCACATTAAAGTGATTACTGATGAGACCCATGGTTGTTTAGAGTGAATGATATGAAAATAGAACATAAATTAATTTTAGGATAAGGAGCATTATAATGACTGAGGAAATTAACTATTTTTGGCTTAATTGTGGTTACAATAGATGGAATCATAATGAACCATTAGTGGGACAGACAGCGTTATTTGAATCTGGCGCACATTTTAATCCTACACAAGGATATAGAGCATTTAAAAAAGCTAAAGCTGGAGATCAAGTGATTTTCTATCAAGTACAAACAGATTCTGGTCTTTTAGGTATAGGTGAAATTATAAGTGTGCAATCCGGTGCTCAAAATAAAATAAGAGTAGAATTTAAATTTAAAGAAACGCTAAAACCACTTACAACTGATTATCTTAAAAGAAGTGAAGTACTCGATTTTCGTATGAGTAACATGAGAGAAACACTTTTCAACCAAATCAGAGAGTCAGAATTTGAGTTAATAGTTAGTTTAGGTAAAGGAAAATCAAAAATTCCTCGATATTTTTTATTAGCAGAAACAGAAGCGTTTGAACCTGGTAAAAACTATACTATATTTACTCATACATTTAATGGAATCAAAAGGAATGGTTATCATTTTTACACTCAACTAGAGGTAGGTGATAACATTATTATATATAATAAATATCAAAATCAATCGGTTATCGGTATTGGCGAAGTATCAAAGCATTTACATGAGAAACCACCTATACCAGGTCGAACGAATAGTACAGCTATTGAAATTTTTTATGAGAAAGATATCAAGCCCATTTCATTAGGTCATTTGAATAAACATCCTAAATTGAAGAATTTGTATTTCTTACAAGAAAATGCGAAACAGTCAATAGCAAGTATGTCACAAGCTCAATACGATGCCATTTTGGACATGAGTATGAATAATGGTATTAAACATCCTTTTGAAACAGTAAAAAAAGCAGAACTATCAACTCAAAATGCTGAAGATGATAGTTTAAAACCTTTTGTATTATTAGTTGTTGAGCAAAAAGGAGAAGGCTTAAAGGCTGCCGAAGAATTACTCCAAAAAACTAATGCAAACCCTGTGATTACAAGTGGACATCCAGATTTTACTGAAGATATGCTTTATGGTAAATATTTACCAAATGAGTCAGGAGCGCTATATTATCGTGAAGGATTCATTACACACCTAATGCCTAAGAAAGATAAAAGTTATTTAGTCATTGATAACTTCAATCGCATCGATGTGGATATTTTCCAAACATATATTAATGTACTTGAAGGCTATGAAGTGACATTACCAAGATATAATAAAGATGGAAGCATGATTAAGTGGTCAAAAAATAAAGATTCTTTTTATCATTTTAATCCTAATTGGCATATTGTTGGTATTACATATGACTCTATAGAAAAAATTAAGCAAAAATATTCGTCACAGTTTTTAAAATATACGCGTATCGTCAAAGTGAATCATGACTAATCGTGTAATCAGTCGTATGAAGAACACATAACTGATTCATTTTATAAAGTAGATTATAACTATACATTTCCTAGTGATTTAAACCTTATTAAGTTAGAATGATGTTAACTTAATAAGGTTTATTTATTATACCTAAATGGGAATATAAATAATTAAGCAATGAAAAAGGAGTGTATACACATGCCAATAATTTATTATGATGGAAATTGTGTTTATTGTTATAACTATGCAATTTGGTTAATTCAAAATGGACTTTCACATAAATATGAGTTTGCAACAATTAAAGGTCAAATAGGTAAACAATTTTTTGAAAATTATCCTGATGCTCAAAATAAGAATAGTGTTATTCTTCAAAAAGGGAATCATTTAGAATTTGAATCACAGGCTGTTGCAACATTGATATCGTCACTACCTAATCACTCTAAATTTCTTGGAATAGGATTAAGATTAATTCCTAAACCATTAAGAGATTTAGGATATCGATTATTTGCAAATAATCGAGATAAAATGTGGAAAACACATTGGCACAAGCCAACTGATTATGAAAAATCATTTTTTCTTGATGATAATGAAAGAATCAAACTAACCTAATTGATAAAATATGATTTAATTGATAATAAAAGAAGATGAACAAGCTCAAAATTAAAATCATTTAGACAGATGCTTTGAGAAATTAAAGTGATATTTATTTTGTCTCTTAGTGTTATTTTACTTTACAAATTAGAATTATTATAATATAATAACTATTGTAAAAATGAGGTTCGAAGGAGTGTTTGATATGAGTCAACAACAAGATGTAGTCAAAGAATTAAATCAACAAGTCGCAAACTGGACGGTAGCTTATACAAAGTTGCATAATTTCCATTGGTACGTTAAAGGCCCTAATTTCTTTTCTTTACACACAAAATTCGAAGAATTATACAATGAAGCTAGTCAATATGTTGATGATTTAGCAGAAAGAATTTTGGCAATAGGTGGTAATCCAATAGGAACACTTTCCGAGTGTTTAGATAAATCAATAGTAAATGAAGCAGGAAAACATTATTCAGCTGAAGAAATGGTAGAAGAATTGTCTAAAGATTTTTCTAAAATCTCTAAACAATTAGAACAAGCAATTGAAGTGGCTGGAAGCGCTAGTGATGACGTTTCAGAAGATATGTTTATCGGCATGCAAACTTCAGTTGATAAGCATAATTGGATGCTACAATCTTATTTAGGTCATTAATTTTTAGTAACTTACATTTTAATTTTAAATTGACGATCTCAAATATTTTTAGTGTAGCTATTAGAAAAGAGTGGGACGACAAACGCATTGAATGTTTGTCATCCCACTCTATTTTTATATTTTCTATTCAGCTATTTCGAGTGCTATTTCCATCATTTGAGTAAATGATGTTTGTCTCTCTTCTGCACTAGTGGCTTCATCTCTTAGAATATGATCACTCACTGTAAAAATACCTAAAGCCTTTTTATTTGCATGGATGGCATTTAAATATAAACCTGCAGACTCCATTTCGATACCTAAGATACCCATTTTTTTCCATGAATCATTAAAAGTTGAATCAGCATTATAAAATGTATCAGATGACAAAACGTTACCTACGTGCGATACGGCACCAATTTCATCAGCAGTTTTCTTAGCTTTAGCTACTAGATTAAAATCAGCAATAGGTGCAAAGTGACCTGGTATATTAAATTGATCAACATAATTTGAGTTTGTAGAAGCGGCTTGTGCAATAATCACATCATATAAATTGACATCTTCTTGAAGAGCGCCACACGAACCTACGCGAATGATTGTATCCACATCAAAGAAATGGTAAAGTTCATAAGAATAAATGCCAATACTTGGAATCCCCATTCCAGACCCCATTACAGAAACTTCTTTGCCTTTATAAGTTCCAGTGTAACCAAACATATTACGTACGGTATTGAATTGTTCAACATTTTCTAAAAAATTTTCAGCAATATATTGAGCACGTAATGGATCGCCTGGCATTAATACAGTTTTAGCTATTTTAACTCCGTTTGGGTTAATGTGAGGTGTACTTTCTGTCATAATATATCTTCTCCTTAATAGTCAGTTCGCAATATCATTATAACCGTTATATTACCATTTTAAGATAACATTTGTTTATCTTTTTTGCGAATTTTTGTACTATATAATTAAAGGTAAATATGTTTTGTTTTTTAAAGATATATTAAAGTTATGTGAAGATTTAATATTCTGAGATAGTAATAAACTAAAAACATGGAGGAAAAATGATGAATAAAGCAAAATTAATAGACCATACATTATTAAAACCTGATTCAACAAAGGAACAAATTGATACTATTATAAATGAAGCAAAAGCATATCAGTTTAAGTCTGTATGTGTGAACCCTACACATGTACAATATGCATCTGAACAACTTAAAGGAACTGATGTTTTAGTGTGTACTGTTATTGGATTTCCACTAGGTGCAACAACTACAGCAGTTAAATCTTATGAAACAAAAGATGCGATTAATAATGGCGCTCAAGAGATTGATATGGTGATAAACATTGGAGCACTTAAGGATGGTCGTTTTGATGAAGTGCAAAATGATATCGAAGCCGTCGTTCAAGCAGCCAATGGTAAAACAGTTAAGGTCATTATTGAGACTGTTTTATTAACTGAGAAAGAAAAGATTAAAGCATGTCAATTATCTGAAGCGGCAGGTGCACATTTTGTTAAAACATCCACAGGTTTTGCTGGTGGGGGTGCTACAGTTGAAGATGTAAAATTAATGAAAGATACTGTTGGTGATCGTTTAGAAGTGAAAGCTTCAGGTGGCGTGAGAAATCTAGAAGATTTTAACAATATGATTGAGGCGGGTGCTACACGCATTGGTGCTAGTGCCGGCGTGCAAATTATTCAAGGACTTGAGTCAAATACTGATTACTAATACTAAATTTATTGTCTAAGGGAATGATGAATAATGAGAATGATTGACATCATAGAAAAGAAACGAGACGGTAAGTCATTAACAAGAGAAGAAATAGAATTTTTTGTAAACGGATACACTCGTGGGGAAGTTCCAGATTACCAAGCTTCAAGTTTAGCTATGGCGATATTCTTTCAAGATATGAATGATGAAGAAAGAGCCGCATTGACAATGTCAATGGTTAACTCAGGAGAGAGAATCGACTTAAGCGATATCAATGGTATAAAGGTAGACAAGCATTCTACAGGGGGCGTCGGTGATACAACGACACTCGTTCTTGCCCCATTAGTAGCGGCAGTAGGTGTTCCAGTTGCAAAGATGAGTGGTCGTGGTCTAGGACATACGGGGGGTACGATAGATAAATTAGAATCAGTTAAGGGATTTAATGTTGAAATCAGTGAAAAAGATTTTATAAAACTTGTAAATGATAATCAAGTAGCAGTAATAGGCCAATCAGGCAATCTCACACCAGCTGATAAAAAATTATATGCATTGAGGGATGTAACAGGAACAGTTAATTCTATTCCCCTCATCGCTTCGTCCATAATGAGTAAGAAAATTGCTGCTGGTGCAGATGCAATTGTTCTAGATGTCAAAACTGGCAGTGGTGCGTTTATGAAGACGCTAGATGATGCCGAAGCGCTTGCGCATGCGATGGTTAGAATCGGTAATAATGTAGGTCGTAATACGATGGCTATTATTTCAGATATGAGTCAACCTTTAGGAAATGCAGTTGGTAATGCGCTCGAATTAAAAGAAGCTATCGCAACATTAAAAGGAAATGGACCGAAAGATCTAACAGAGCTTGTGTTAACACTTGGTTCTCAAATGGTTGTCTTAGCTGAACAAGCAGAATCTTTAGATGAAGCGCGTCAGATGTTAGTCGATGCTATAAAAACAGGAAAAGCTTTAAACAAATTCAAAACATTTCTATCGAATCAAGGAGGAGATGACTCAATTGTGGATTCTCCTGAAAAGTTGCCTAGCGCGAAATATCAAGTTGAATTTAAAGCTAAAAAAGATGGTTTTATAACTGAAATAATAGCTAATGAGATAGGCGTTGCTTCAATGATGTTAGGCGCTGGTCGTCAAACAAAAGAAGACGTTATTGATTTAGGTGTAGGTATCGTGTTAAATAAAAAAGTAGGAGAACATGTTGAGAAGGGTGAAAATATTTTAACTATTCATACAAACACCAAAAAGATCGATGATATTTTAAACAAACTAGACAATAGTATTACTATTGAGAGTAAGGGCGAAGCTCCAACCTTAATTCATAAAATAATAACCGAGTAGGAGATGTAAATGATGACTACACCGTTCAAAAGAATTCATCTAATAGTTATGGACTCAGTAGGTATAGGCGAAGGTCCTGATGCAGCGGCATTCAATGACGAAGGATCACACACTTTAAAGCATACTTTAGAAGGATTTAAGCAAAAGTTACCACATCTAGAACAACTTGGATTAGGAAATATTGCACCGCTTCCTGTTGTTTCAAAAGTTACGCATCCGGGTGCATTTTATACCAAACTAAGTGAAGCTTCAGTAGGCAAGGATACAATGACAGGACATTGGGAAATTATGGGGTTAAATATAATGCAACCATTTAAGGTTTATCCAAATGGTTTCCCAGCAGAGCTTGTTAAAGAGATTGAATCAATGACTGGACGCAAGGTTGTAGCAAATAGACCTGCTTCAGGAACTCAGATTATTGACGAGTGGGGCGAACATCAAATGAAAACTGGAGATTTAATAGTTTATACTAGTGCTGATCCAGTTTTACAGATTGCTGCACATGAAGACGTGATTCCACTTGAAGAACTTTACGAGATTTGTGAAAAAGTTCGTGAACTAACAAAAGATCCTAAATATTTAATAGGAAGAATCATTGCTCGACCATATGTTGGAGAACCTGGTAACTTCACTAGAACTTCTAATCGACATGATTACGCGTTAAAACCATTTGGACGAACAGTGATGAATAGCCTTAAAGATAATGGTTATGATGTAATCGCGATTGGTAAAATTAACGATATTTATGATGGTGAAGGCGTGACAGAAGCTATACGTACTAAAAATAATATGGACGGTATGGATCAATTGATTGAAGTTGTAAAAAAAGATTTTGAAGGCATCAGTTTCCTTAATTTAGTTGATTTTGATGCATTGTATGGCCATCGTCGTGATAAAGAAGGCTATGCTCAAGCAATTAAAGATTTTGATCTTCGTTTACCTGAATTAATGAATCATTTAAGAGAAGATGATTTAGTTATTATTACAGCTGATCATGGTAATGATCCAATTGCTAAAGGTACAGATCATACACGTGAATACATTCCACTTTTAATGTTTAGTCCAAAAATTAAAGATTATCATGAACTTTCACAAGACACGACATTTAGCTCTATCGGTGTTACAATAGCAGATAACTTCAACGTAGAATTACCTAAATATGGAAAAAGTTATTTAAAAGAAATGGGGGTTGAGCATCAATGAAGGTTTTAAGATTCTTATTAGGACTAGCATTTGGAACAGCTGGTGTTTTACATTTTACTAGAGAGAGACAATTTAGAAATATTGTTCCAGATTATTTACCTTTACAAAAAACTGCCGTATTGGTAACAGGGGTCATAGAAATCTTTTTTGGTATCATGTTGCTTATTAAAAGGCCAGCATCATGGTTGAAAAAGGGTATTAATTTATTCTTGTTAGCAGTGTTCCCAGCAAATATTTATATGGCTCGTAAAGGATTGCCATTAGGTGACAAAGAACTACCTAAATGGGCACTTTATTCTAGATTACCATTGCAATTTGTGCTTATTAAAGCCATTAAAAAATTATAATTTTTTCAGAAAATAAGACCTTTTAAAATGATAACTAGTTAGCATTTTAGAAGGTTTTTTTATAAAAAAAGAGAAATGTCGAAGGGAAGATTCATTCGACATTTCTCCATAATGATATTAATTAAGCGTTTTATGCTTAGTTGTATGGTTAAATGGTTAACTATTTACCTTCTCCATAGATGTCGTTCCATTGCTCTCTTTTATCTAAGAATGCTTGAGCAATTGTTTTAGCACCTTCTAAAGAATGACTTGCAGCCCAACCACATTGAACCTCATTACAAGCTGGAACTTCGCTAGCATTTAACACATCATGCAATGTTTGATCTATAATATTTAATACGTCATCGTAGTCGTCATGATTAATAAATGAAACATAGAATCCAGTTTGACAACCCATAGGACTTAAATCTACTACTTTATCAGTATGATTTCTAATGTTTTCTGCCATTAAATGCTCTAAGGAATGTAGACCAGGCATATCCATATGTTCCTTATTAGGCTGTTTGAAACGAATGTCATATTTGTGTATGACATCACCATTAAGACCCTCCATAGTACCGGCTAGACGAATAAAAGGTGCAACAACCTTAGTATGGTCTAAATTAAAGCTTTCTACATTCATTTTAGTCATGCATTTATCCTCCTTATTGCTCTACAGCAATTTTTTGTTTAATTCAATAAATAGATTGTAACAATACTCTTATACATTTACAATTTTTCTAAACTAATAGACTGTTGTCTTTTAAATTGTAAGAAAATTGTGTAAAAATTAATGACAACCAATATTAAATCCGATAAAATAAGTAATAATTAAAAAAGAATGATTGATACGCAAAGTTTCAAAGGGAGTTAGATACAATGCATAATAAACAAAAGATATTAGATTTTATAGAGAATAATAAATATGATTATGTTGAAATAAGTCATCGTATTCATGAACGCCCTGAATTAGGCAATGAAGAAATTTTTGCATCGAGAACGTTAATTGACCAATTAAGAGCAAATCGATTCGAAATCGAAACGGATATTGCAGGACATGCAACAGGATTTATAGCAACGTATGATTCTGATATGACTGGACCGGTTATAGGATTTCTAGCTGAATATGATGCTTTACCTGGTCTTGGTCACGCGTGCGGGCATAATATTATTGGTACTGCTAGCGTACTTGCTGCAGTAGCACTAAAAGAAGTCGTCGATGAAATTGGTGGTAAAGTAGTCGTTTTGGGATGTCCTGCTGAAGAAGGTGGGGAAAATGGCTCCGCAAAAGCTTCTTATGTTAAAGCAGGTGTCATTGATGAAATTGATGTGGCATTGATGATTCATCCTGGAAATGAAACCTATCGTACAATTAATACTTTAGCTGTGGATGTTCTAGATATTAAATTCTATGGACGTAGTGCGCATGCATCTGAAAATGCAGATGAAGCATTAAACGCTTTAGATGCAATGATTTCATATTTTAATGGTATAGCACAGTTAAGGCAACACATTAAAAAAGGACAACGAGTTCACGGGGTTATTTTAGACGGTGGTAAAGCGGCTAATATTATACCTGATTTTACACATGCGAGATTTTATACTCGAGCTACTTCGCGGAGAGAACTTGATGTTTTAACTGAAAAAGTAAACCAAATTGCAAGAGGTGCTGCGATTCAAACTGGGTGTGATTTTGAATTTGGTCCTATCCAGAATGGTGTAAACGAATTTATTAAAGCGCCTAAACTTGATGATTTATTTGAAAAATATGCAACTGAATTAGGAGAAGAAGTGATTGATGATGATTTTGGTTATGGATCTACAGATACAGGTAATGTAAGTCATGTTGTACCAACAATCCATCCACATATTAAAATTGGTTCTCGAAATCTTGTAGGACATACCCACCGCTTTAGAGAAGCGGCTGCAAGTTTACAAGGTGATCAGGCACTAATTCGAGGTGCAAAAATTTTAGCATTAATGGGACTAGAATTAATCGAAAATAAACCGTTGTTAGACGAAATAATTGAAGAGCATACGCATATAAAGGGGCATGTTAAGTAATGAATAATAAAGTAAATGGTCCGTTTCTCACACTTAGTGATTTGTATAATGATGACATTGTTTACACATCTCGACCTTCATATGTGTCGAATCCATGGTTGAAACCAGATGAACATCAATCAAATTTCTTAACTGGAAGAGAATTACTTATAGCTAATCGTTTTCCTGTCATTGTTCATGAGGCAAGTGTTACAAACAAATTAGAACAACTTTTTAATATAGTGGGTAGGGAAATTCCACCACATACTTATAAATTTAATAATCAAGAAACATATGAAAGCTTGATAAGGAATTTAGCTCTTCATCACGGTAAAAAAATCTACTTTCAATATATTCATGATGAAGATATTCTACCTAAAGAATATTATGCACTTGATAAAGATGTTTTTGTTGCTCTTAATAATAAAGCACGAATTCCGGAATGGACTAATAACAAATATCTACCACAAAGAGAAATTGTCTCAATTAAAGATTTTGAATCTCGTATTCAAACATGGTCGTATCCATTTGTCATAAAACCAGGCGATGATTTACCTACAGCAGGAGGATATGGTGTTATGATTTGTTATAATGATACAGATTTAGATAAAGCTATCACACGCATCAACAATGCATCAGCAGAGACTGAACATTTAATCATTGAACAAAAAATTAATGCAGTGAATAACTATTGTGTACAATTTGCTTATTCAGATGATATTGGTATCAAATACTTAGGAACAGCGCAACAGTTAACTAATGACTATGGATTTTACAACGGAAATGAAAATGTTAATGATGTGCCTCAGAATGTAATAGACGCTGGTAGAGAGATTATGGAAATAGGCGTAAGCAAAGGTTTTTTTGGTGTAGCAGGTTTTGACTTACTAGTAGATGATAAAAATGATGTTTATGCGATTGATTTAAATTTTAGGCAAAACGGATCAACGAGTATGCTACTTTTAGCAAAAGATTTAACTCATGGATATCATAAATTTTACAGTTACTTTTCTAATGGAGATAATACAAAATTCTATAATGCTATTTTAAAATACGTAGAATTAGGTGTACTTTATCCACTTTCCTATTACGATGGAGATTGGTATGGAAAGAATCAAGTTAATTCTAGATTTGGCTGCATTTGGCATGGAGAAAATAAAGAATTAATTAATCGATATGAACAACAATTTATATTGGAAGCTGGATTATAAGTGTATGATTCTTTAAGGATATTAAGTAGTGTTTGATAAAGAAGTTAGAATAATCAATCATGTCCCAGTTTACAAATAAGATTTGAATTTTAACATTATTGACTATCAATCGTTAGTATTTTAAGATTTAAAGTAAGAAACACTATGAATAACTTATGAATTGAGGGTTAAGTATGTCATACAAATATGAAGCATTTTTTAAAGATATTTTGATTAATGAATATATTTATTTTGCTTCAAAAAATAAAAAATTAATTAGAATACAACATGAGAATTTGCCATTTATTGCTATGTGGACAGACGAAAATGTTGCTGAGTCTTATTTGTTACATCATTCAATCGAATACGACAAAATCATTAGAGCAGATATTGACCGTTTTGTAACATATGAAATGGATGAAATCTTTGATCCTGGTGACAAAGTTTTAGTTAATGTGAATAATGGTGAAGAAGGAAACATTGTAGATATAGTTAAAATGACTGATGAGTTAATGTCTGAATTAGATGATATAAGAATGAGAGAGTTTGTTAAAGATGTCGCAAAATATGACGAAGTATACGGATTGACAAACAAAGGTGAAAAGAATTTTATTATGATTTCAGATGATGACCATAATAAACCTCACATCATGCCTGTTTGGAGTATTAAGAGTAGAGCGCGTAAAGTACGTGATCAAGATTTTGAAGAATGTGATTTAATTGAAATTGAAGGTAAAGTCTTTAGTGAATGGTTAGACAAGTTACGCGATGATAATAAAGCAGTAGCGATTGATTTGAAATCAGGTGTTGTAGGTACTGTTGTATCAGCGCAAAAATTGTCAAATGAAGCAACATTTTAATTGATTATATTAGAAAAAGTCTGCAACATGTTTATAGTATATACACCCCAAAAGTTAGATTTTAGTTTAACTTTTGGGGTGATTTTTATAAACGAATATTATAAATTTGATAGTAAAATGATGTTTGAAGCTAACACTGAGAAAATTCAACGTATAAAGTAAGTTAGATGGTAAGGTAAGTAACAATCAATACCAATTTGCTTCCACTCATCTTCCTATTAGAGGTAAAGTGCTCCTAAAGCGCCTGAAAAAGCACCATTCTCAATATAGTATGGTTTAAATCCTCTTAGAACAGTGTAATTCTCAACAACTTCACGTAGTAATTGATTGTTATTAAATGATGAACCGATATATACAACGTGCTTAGTCTTATATTCACGTGCTAAAGTAATAGCCATAGTTGTTATAACTTCACCAACGACACCAATTGCAGAGGCAAGTTTGTTAGCTGAAGTAAACTGATTATCTAAGTGATGTAATACATTTCCAAAATTTGCTGCTGTTAAATCTCCAGGAATTGGTGGTTCAGTATCTTTATAAATATGTTTTACTTTTAAATCAATGGCATCACGATCACCATTTTGAGCTAAATTCGTTAATTCTTTATAATCTGTTATATTGGACAATAAATAGCCTAAACCTTGTATCATCCCACCTCCGGTACCTACACCTCCAACACGTTGTTGCTCTTTTCCGTCAAAATAGTGGAAAGAAGTACCTGTTCCTACATTAGCAAAAATGTAATGTTCAATTTGATGACCTTGTTCATCCAATAAAATTTCTAAACCTTTTGATGATGCATCGAACTCTACAAATATTTCAGGTGATTGATGAATTTGATCTGCTATTACTCCAGCATTTCCACCTGTAAGCTTTAATGTTTCAATTTCTTCATTGTTAAGCCAATCTATGACTTTTTGGATGTTAGTTGTTAATTCAGTTCTGTAATATCTGCGATTGTCATGCTCTTGTACAATTTTAATTAAAGTGCCTCCAGCATCAATTCCAATCTTCATATGTCTATCACTCCATAACAATTATTGTCACTCATTATAGTATAGTAAATTAACTGAAAAACAAGTGAATATTTATAGAAAGCTCTTATTAAGATACACTTATTTTAATAATACAGTTAATAATAAATATAAGGTAGTCATTATAGTGATGACATACATATTGATAAAATGAGGTTGTAATGAGTTGAATTAGGGTAAAATGATGTTGAGCAAGAGAAAATGTTATGCATAACGAGTCCGATAGTCATAATTATTTAATTCATATATAATATAAATGGTAATTAATAGATAGGGGTAAAGCAATGTTTATAAAAAGGGATTTTGATGATATTACAGTTCAAGTATATGAAGAAAAATATAGAAATGCACTTAACCAATTTGAATTAAGTGAAAGACAACAAATATATTCTTCATTACCTCAAACTGTTTTAGATGATGCATTAAAAGATGAAAATCGAATTGCCAATGTAGCTTTAAATAAAGAAGGAAAAGTAGTGGGGTTCTTCGTATTGCACCGTTATTATCAACATGAAGGTTATGATACACCAAACAATGTTGTTTATGTACGTTCATTGTCAGTTAATGAAAAGTTTCAAGGCCATGGATATGGGACAAAAATGATGATGTTTTTACCAGAGTATGTTCAAGCATTATTTCCTGATTTTACACATTTATACTTAGTAGTAGACGCTGAAAATCAAAGCGCTTGGAACGTTTATGAACGTGCAGGTTTTATGCATACAGCTACAAAAGAAGAAGGACCTATCGGGAAAGAAAGACTCTATTATTTAGATTTAGATTCAAAACATGTGTCTTCTTTAAGGTTAAAAGAGGGGGAGTCAGCATATAGTGATGATATTCATGTGATTAATTTGCTTAAAGATGATGTAAAGGTAGGCTTTATTGCACTAGAACAAAATGATAATAAAATGAATATTTCTGCAATCGAGGTTAATAAGCAAAATAGAAATGAAGGAATTGCAGAAAGTGCTTTACGTCAATTAGCAACGTATATACGTAAACATTTTGAAAACATTGAAGTTTTATCAATTACTTTATATGGCGAACGTAATGAGTTAAAACCATTGTGCTTGAATAGTAATTTTGTAGCAATAGAGGAAACTGAGGATTATACACGTTTTGAAAAATATATTAATTATTAACAGTGATTGCTAAATCACAACTTGTCATTTATAATTTATTTTTGTTACTATTAATAAATGATTATTTGACGTTAATTTAAAGAAAATCCTTTGAAAGGAAGTATTTTTATATGAAAATTCAAGATTACACAAAAGAAATGGTTGATGAGAAATCATTCATCGACATGGCCTATACTTTATTAAATGATAAACAAACAACGATGAATTTATATGATATTATTGATGAATTTAAATCTTTAGGTGGATATGAGTATGAAGATATTGAAAATCGAATCGTCCAATTCTATACCGATTTAAACACAGATGGTCGTTTTTTAAATGTAGGAGAAAATCTTTGGGGTCTACGTGACTGGTACTCTGTAGATGATATTGAGGAAAAAATCGCACCAACAATTCAAAAATTCGATATTCTAGATGACGAAGATGAAGAAGATCAAAACCTTAAATTATTAGGTGATGACGACGCTGATGAAGATGACGATATTCCTGCTCAAACAGATGATCAAGAAACATTAGACGAGTCAGATAATGATGAAGATGATGTTGAAATGAATGATACAGATATCGTTATTGATGAAGACGAAGACGAAGATATTGCTGAAGGTGAAGAAGAAGCCTTTGAAGACGCCGAAGACTTTAATGATTAATCAAGTAACTATATTTTAATTTAAAAATATGTCTCGCTTTATAACAGAAACATTAAAGTGGGACTTTTATTTTTATTTAAAAGGTGGTAGTATTTTATTTGGGCTCCTTTAATTAGGACACGTGTATTAAATAGATACGCTCCCCTTACAATTGCTGTGAGAGGGAGCGATTTTTTTATTTTTAATATTCATAATGAAATGTAAAAGTGAATCAAATTGTTGAGTAATATACCAAATTTATTTCATTATTATTGTTAAATACATAGTTTACTCACAGTTTTTAATAGATTTTATCAATCATTAAATAGTTTACTAAATTATACAGGAGGTCAGACAATGACAAAGTTTATTTTTGTAACAGGCGGGGTTGTGTCATCATTAGGAAAAGGGATAACAGCCGCTTCTCTAGGAAGATTACTTAAAGATAGAGGACTTAAAGTTACAATACAAAAATTCGATCCATATTTAAATGTAGACCCAGGTACAATGAGTCCTTATCAACATGGTGAAGTGTTCGTTACAGATGATGGTGCTGAGACTGATTTAGACTTAGGACATTATGAACGTTTTATAGATATTAATTTAAATAAATATTCAAATGTTACTGCCGGAAAAGTATATTCACATGTGTTGAAAAAAGAGCGTCGTGGTGATTACTTGGGTGGTACTGTACAAGTTATTCCTCATATTACAAACGAAATTAAAGAAAGATTGCTATTAGCTGGTGAGAGTACTAATGCGGATGTTGTAATTACTGAAATTGGTGGAACAACAGGTGATATAGAGTCTTTACCTTTCTTGGAAGCCATTCGTCAAATTAGAAGCGACTTAGGTCGTGAAAATGTAATGTATGTACATTGTACTTTGCTTCCATATATTAAAGCTGCTGGGGAAATGAAAACAAAACCTACACAGCATAGTGTTAAAGAATTACGAGGCCTAGGTATCCAACCTGATTTAATAGTCGTACGAACAGAATACGAAATGACACAAGATTTGAAAGACAAAATCGCGCTATTCTGTGATATCAAAAAGGAAAGTGTTATAGAATGTAGAGATGCAGATTCTCTTTATGAAATTCCGTTACAACTTAGTAAGCAAAATATGGATGACATTGTTATTCAACGTTTACAATTAAATGCCAAGTATGAAACGCAACTGGATGAGTGGAAACATCTATTGGATACCGTTAATCATTTAGATGGTAAAATTACAATTGGTTTAGTTGGTAAATATGTGAGCTTACAAGATGCTTATCTATCAGTTGTTGAATCACTTAAGCATGCTGGTTATCCATTTAAAAAAGATGTTGTGGTAAAATGGATTGATTCAAGTGAAGTTAATGATCATAATGTTGAGGCTTATTTATCCGACGTTGATGGTATTTTAGTTCCTGGTGGATTTGGATTCAGAGCAAGTGAAGGTAAAATTGCAGCTATTCGTTATGCCCGTGAGAATAACATACCGTTCTTTGGCATTTGTTTAGGTATGCAATTGGCAACTGTTGAATTTGCGCGTCATGTTTTAGGCTATGAAGGTGCGCATTCAGCAGAATTAGATCCAAGTACACCTTATCCAATTATAGATTTATTACCAGAACAAAAGGATATTGAAGATTTAGGTGGAACCCTAAGACTTGGTCTTTATCCTTGCCACATTAAAGAAGGTACATTGGCAGAGAAAATTTATAATAAAAATGATATTGAAGAACGTCATCGTCATAGATATGAATTCAATAACGAATTTAGGGAACAATTAGAAAGTAACGGTATGGTCTTTTCAGGGACAAGTCCAGATGGTCGTTTAGTAGAAATTATAGAAATACCTAAAAATGATTTCTTTATTGCATGTCAATTCCATCCTGAATTCTTATCAAGACCTAATCGTCCACAGCCTATATTTAAATCATTTGTAGAAGCGGCGTTAAATTACCAACAAAAATAATTGTTTTGATGCACAAACAATATAAAGCTAAATAAAAATGGTCATTTCCTTAAAAGCAAAAGGAAATGACCATTTTTTAATTGTCCATTAAACTTTATCAGTGTACTTTATTTATCATTATACATTAGATGTTTTGGTTATAATTATTATACGTTCTTGCTTCATCAGTTAATTACACGGATGAAATTATTTTATAGAAAATAATTGAACGACTACACACATATTCTACAAATCCAAATCTCTAGTCATTTCAATCATTTGAGTATAAATATCATAATAAATATAATTTAAGGCCATCGGATGTGGTTGAATGATTTTATCATAATCTTCTGTGTAAACAATGGGCCTAGGTGTTGATAAATTAACATAATGAATTAAATGATTTGGAAAATCATCTCGTTTAGGGTTATTACAAATAAGCACTAAATCGACATCTAAATCAATAAGTTGAAGTACATCACTTTCAACTTCCGAAGTGTAGTATGGTGAAAATAACAGTACCCTATCTGTAGTATCTATATCGTTAAAATTTTGTAAATCTTCAAGTGGTAAACTAGACGCTAATTTTTCATGGCTTTGTAATATGAATGATTCATAGAATTTTAAATCATCGTACCCTTTGATATAGACATGTCCTTCTCCACCAATTGCTTGAATGAGGCATTGAGCTGCCATTTGAATATCTAACTCTTGTTTTTCAAGCCGATTAAAAATACCAGTTAATTGTGTGTTTAAGATTTTTGACATTGTAAACCTCCAATCTCTTTACTGAAATATTGTAAATAATCCTAGGTAGATATGCAATATGTGAACATTTTTCGAAATGTATTCGCTTCCAAAAACGTAAAAACAATTAATTATGAAAAATATCAATATTAAATAAAATATTCGAATGCAATCAGTATATATTTTTGATATAATGACGTTGAAAAAAACGTGCACTGATGCACTCAAGGAGGAACTTTCATGCCTTTAGTTTCAATGAAAGAAATGTTAATCGATGCGAAAGAAAACGGTTATGCGGTTGGTCAATACAATCTTAATAACCTCGAATTTACACAAGCTATTTTAGAAGCGTCTCAAGAAGAGAATGCGCCAGTTATTCTAGGTGTTTCTGAAGGGGCAGCTCGTTATATGAGTGGCTTTTATACAGTTGTGAAAATGGTAGAAGGTTTAATGCATGACTTAAACATCACAATCCCAGTAGCAATTCATTTAGACCACGGTTCAAGCTTTGAAAAATGTAAAGAAGCAATTGATGCTGGATTCACATCTGTAATGATTGATGCATCTCATAGTCCTTTTGAAGAAAATGTTGAAATCACTTCTAAAGTAGTTGAGTATGCTCACGATAGAGGCGTTTCTGTAGAAGCTGAATTAGGTACAGTTGGTGGACAAGAAGACGACGTAGTTGCTGATGGCGTTATCTATGCAGACCCTAAAGAATGTCAAGAACTAGTAGAAAAAACTGGAATTGATACTTTAGCACCAGCATTAGGTTCTGTACATGGACCATATAAAGGCGAACCTAAATTAGGATTTAAAGAGATGGAAGAAATTGGTGCTTCAACTGGATTACCTTTAGTACTACACGGTGGTACAGGTATTCCGACTAAAGATATTCAAAAAGCTATTCCTTATGGTACTGCTAAAATTAACGTGAATACTGAAAATCAAATTGCGTCTGCTAAAGCAGTTCGTGAAGTATTAAACAACGACAAAGATGTGTATGATCCACGTAAATATTTAGGACCAGCACGTGAAGCTATTAAAGAGACAGTTAAAGGTAAAATTAGAGAATTCGGTACTTCCAATCGCGCTAAATAATTTAAATATCTTTGTTATTGGTCATTGAACATAAGTTCAGTGACCTCTTTTTATGCTATAATAATGACAGACAATTACATTTTATGGTTACAATATTCAATATTGGGAAGATTTCATATAATAAAATAGCTTACAAACGAATAATTAACAAAATAAATGATTAACTGAAAAGATAAGTGGTATTAGTTCATTGACTATTCTTAGTCGTAATTAGCAATCTTTATAAAAAGCAAAATGATGCTATAAATAAATTGTATTTATTGTAAAAATAAGTATTTTACAAATAAAGTAAAATTATCTTATAATGCTAATAATGTGATATTTTAAAAAGAAGGAAACAAAGGAGAAAAGTGATATGGCTCAAGAGGTAATAAAAATTAGAGGTGGACAAACACTAAAAGGAGAAGTAGAAATTAGTGGAGCAAAAAATAGTGCAGTTGCTATTATCCCCGCAACTTTATTAGCTCAAGGACAAGTAAAGTTGGATGGCCTTCCTCAAATCTCTGATGTCGAAACTCTAGTAAGTTTGTTAGAAGATTTAAATATTAAAGCAAGATTAAATGGTAAACAATTAGAAGTGGATACTACACAAATAGAGAATGCACCTCTACCTAATAATAAAGTTGAGTCTTTACGTGCTTCTTATTATATGATGGGTGCAATGCTTGGTCGTTTTAAAAAATGTGTAATTGGATTGCCGGGTGGATGTCCACTCGGACCAAGACCTATTGACCAACATATTAAGGGGTTCAAAGCATTAGGTGCAGAAATTGACGAATCTAGCAATACATCCATGAAATTAGTAGCAAAAGAACTTAGAGGCGCTCATATATTTTTAGATATGGTAAGTGTTGGAGCGACGATTAATATTATGCTTGCGGCAGTTCATGCTAAAGGTCAAACTGTTATTGATAATGCAGCCAAAGAACCTGAAGTTGTAGATGTTGCGAACTTTTTAATGAGTATGGGTGCTGATATTAGAGGAGCTGGTACAACATCAATAAAAATTAATGGTGTTGAGGAACTAAAAGGTTCAGAGTATCAAATTATTCCAGATAGAATTGAAGCTGGTTCTTATATGTGTATGGCCGCAGCAATGGGTGAAGAGGTCATTTTACATAATATAGTCCCTAAACATGTTGAAGCTTTAACTGTTAAGTTAAAAGAGTTAGGTGTAGATATTGAAATAGAAGATGAAAAAATTATCATTCGTAAACAAACACCGTATAAAAATGTAGATATAAAAACGCTTGTTTATCCAGGTTTTGCAACTGATTTACAACAACCTATTACACCATTATTATTCATGACAGAAGGGCCTTCATTTGTGACTGATACTATTTATCCAGCGCGTTTTAAACATGTAGAAGAATTACAGCGTATGGGCGCTAATATTAAATCGGACGAGGGAACAGCTGTAATTAAACCTTCGACACTTAATGGCGCTGAAGTATATGCAAGTGATTTACGCGCAGGCGCTTGCTTAATTACTGCAGGTTTAATAGCTGAAGGTGTGACAACAATATTTAATGTAAAACATATTTATAGAGGATATACTAACATCGTTGAACATCTTAAAGCACTTGGTGCTGATATTTGGACGGAAACGGTTTAATTCTTAACACAATTTTTAAATTAACAACATTTATATTTGAGTGATATGAAATAGTGAGTGTATCAGAATTCAAGTTAAATACGTTGTTTCTCTGCAACAAATCCCAAACTTATAATGTTTGTAAAATGATCTGATGAATTAATCTAATTTAGGATGTTTAAATAGAGTACAATAAAGATTGATTTAAGCGCAATTTAAATTTAGTGATTGACTTACTTATAAGTTAAGAAAGTCTGGGACATTATTGTCTCAGGCTCTTTTTGATTCGAAATCAAATTTGAGAAATGTAATTTCATATTTCAATTATAGTAAGCGCATTTTAGTAACTAGTATTTATTTAAATCAACCTGTGAGCAAGTTATGTTTATTATCTGTAAAAATAGGATAGTATATGTATATAAGTTTTCTAAGGAGTGAATATAATAAGATGAGAAATTTCACTAAACAATATATAAACGGTGAATGGGTTGATAGTGCAAGCGGCGAAACTATTGATGTTATTAATCCTGCAACTGAAGAAGTAATGGGTAAAATTGCTAACGGTAACGAAGAAGATGTTAATAAAGCTGTAGATGCTGCAGATAAAGTATATTTAGAATTTAGACATAGTTCTGTTGATGAAAGAAGAGAACTTTTAGATAAGATTGTAAAAGAATATCAAAATAGAAAAAATGATTTAATTGAAGCAATTACCGATGAACTAGGAGCGCCTTTATCAGTTTCCGAGAACGTTCATTATCAAATGGGATTGAATCACTTTACAGCTGCAAGAGATGCTTTAGATAGCTTCCAATTTGAAGAACAACGTGGCGATGATTTGGTTGTTAAAGAAGCCATTGGAGTTGCTGGACTTGTTACACCTTGGAATTTCCCTACAAACCAAACTTCACTTAAATTAGCTGCTGCGTTTGCTGCTGGAAGTCCTGTTGTTCTAAAACCATCTGAAGAAACACCATTTGCTGCAATTATTTTAGCAGAAATTTTTGATAAAGCAGGCGTACCTAAAGGTGTGTTTAACTTAGTTAATGGTGATGGATCTGGAGTAGGAAATCCTTTAAGTGAACATCCTAAAGTAAGAATGATGTCATTTACAGGTTCTGGTCCTACAGGTTCAAAAATTATGGAAAAAGCTGCAAAAGACTTCAAAAAAGTGTCTCTTGAATTGGGTGGGAAATCACCTTATATCGTATTAGATGACGTTGATGTTGAAGAAGCTGCTAATGCAACAACGAAAAAAGTTGTTAACAATACAGGGCAAGTTTGTACTGCAGGAACACGTGTACTTATTCCTGAAAGTATTAAAGAAGACTACTTAACAGCAGTTAAAGAAGCATTTAGTAAAGTTAAAGTAGGTCAACCAAGAGAAGAAGGAACTCAAGTAGGTCCTATTATTAGTAAAAAACAATTCGATCAAGTTCAGGATTACATTGATAAAGGTATCAATGAAGGAGCAGAGTTATTCTACGGCGGTCCTGGTAAACCAGAAGGATTAGATAAAGGTTATTTTGCGCGTCCAACTATATTTATTAATGTAGATAATCACATGACGATTGCACAAGAAGAAATTTTCGGACCTGTTATGTCTGTAATCACTTATAATAATCTTGACGAAGCTATTGAAATTGCTAATGATACGAAATATGGTCTTGCTGGCTATGTTATTGGTAAAGATAAAGATACATTGAGACATGTCGCTCGTTCAATCGAAGCTGGTACAATTGAAATTAATGAAGCTGGTAGAAAACCAGACTTACCATTCGGTGGTTATAAAGAATCTGGCTTAGGTCGTGAATGGGGCGATTATGGTATCGAAGAATTCTTAGAAGTAAAATCAATAGCTGGATATTTTAAATAATTAGTAAATTAAATTAAAAGTTGCAATTAAACAAAACACGGAACTAATTTTGTTCTGTGTTTTGTTTTTTATGTTAAAATTCCTAAAATCATTTTGTAATTAAAATGAAAATTTGCTATAGTTAGTCTAGTAATTAGAAGGTTGAGAAATATATAAACGTATAAATATAGCTATAATGTGACTTTTTATTATTGACAGTCACATAAGTATCAAGATAAACATCTATTATTTGGTTAAGCTAACTATACGTTTATTATTTTTGAACTTCGTAAAATAAATAATTAATGAAATGGGTGCAAGTCTATGCCTGGTAGAGAACGAACATCTCCGCAGTATGAATCTTTCCACGAATTATATAAAAACAATACTACTAAAGAGCTCACTCAAAAAGCCAAATCTTTAAAATTAACTAATTACAGTAAATTAAATAAAAAAGAATTGGTACTTGCCATTATGGAAGCACAAATGGAAAAAGATGGTAATTACTATATGGAAGGAATATTAGATGATATTCAACAAGATGGATATGGTTTCTTAAGAACCGTTAACTATTCTAAAGGTGAGAAGGATATTTATATTTCTGCAAGCCAAATTCGACGTTTTGAAATAAAACGTGGTGATAAAGTAACGGGTAAAGTTCGTAAACCAAAAGATAATGAAAAATATTATGGTCTACTTCAAGTTGATTTTGTGAACGATCATAATGCAGAAGAAGTCAAAAAGCGTCCTCACTTCCAAGCTTTAACACCTCTTTATCCTGAAGAAAGAATCCTATTAGAAACGCAATCTACAAATTATTCCACTCGTATAATGGATTTAGTCACACCAATAGGTCTTGGTCAACGTGGTCTTATTGTTGCACCACCTAAAGCTGGTAAGACAAGTTTATTAAAAGAAATCGCTAATGCAATAGCGAGTAATAAACCTGAAGCGAATTTATTTATCTTACTAGTAGGTGAGCGTCCAGAAGAAGTGACGGATATTGAAAGATCGGTTGAATCTGCAGAAGTCGTTCATTCGACTTTCGATGAACCACCAGAACATCATGTTAAAGTTGCTGAATTATTATTAGAGCGTGCAAAGCGATTAGTTGAAATTGGAGAAGATGTAATTATACTTATGGACTCCATAACACGTTTGGCTCGAGCATATAATTTAGTCATACCACCTAGTGGACGTACATTGTCAGGTGGGCTTGATCCCGCTTCATTACACAAACCTAAAGCGTTTTTTGGTGCAGCACGTAACATTGAAGCTGGGGGAAGTTTGACAATTTTAGCTACTGCTTTAGTTGAGACAGGATCTCGTATGGATGATATGATTTATGAAGAGTTCAAGGGTACAGGTAATATGGAATTACATCTTGATCGCAAGTTATCAGAACGTAGAATATTCCCAGCGATAGACATAGGTCGTAGTTCAACACGAAAAGAAGAGCTATTAATCACTAAAGCGGAATTAGATTCATTATGGCAATTACGAAATTTATTTACCGATTCAACAGACTTTACAGAACGTTTTATTAGAAAACTTAAGCGTTCGAAAAATAATAAAGAATTCTTTAAGCAATTGCAAAAAGCAGCTGAAGAGAGTACTAAAACAGGAAGACCAATTATTTAAACTCGTAGATTAAGGGTTGCGTTTTCCATATATTACTATTATAATTACACAGTATTGGGTAAAAAAACTCACAAATAACTCTGTTCCAGATGGTTCAGGGCAAAGGAGCTGAAAAAAATGAAACAAGGAATTCATCCTGAATACCACAAAGTTATCTTTTTAGATACAACAACAAACTTTAAATTTTTAAGTGGTTCTACAAAAACATCTTCAGAAACTATGGAATGGGAAGATGGAAATGAATACCCAGTTATTCGTTTAGATGTATCATCAGATTCTCATCCATTCTATACTGGACGTCAAAAATTCGCAGCAGCGGATGGTCGTGTGGAACGTTTCAACAAAAAGTTTGGACTCAAATCAAACAACAACTAATTTTGGATTTCAACTGTCTACTTTCCCGTTTGGGTATTGTAGACAGTTTTTTATTATAGAGTTTCGTTGAATCATCAACTCTATATCAAAGCTCTTTATATCTATAAAATCTATCGATAAGTATAAACATTTATAGAGATGTGTAAAATCTTTTATAGATTATTCGTTTAATTATTAAATTTCATAATACACCTGTAAATTATGATTCTTACTTTGAAAATACATTTATATACATAAAAAATATGATATAATTAAGCGATTATGTTTTGAAAAAGGTGGAACTATCAATGTATGAAACGTACCATTCAGGTTGGATTGAAACCATAACAGGAAGTATGTTTAGTGGAAAATCTGAAGAACTTATACGTCGCTTAAGACGTGGAATCTACGCTAAACAAAAGGTGGTTGTTTTCAAACCAGCAATTGATGATCGTTACCATAAAGAAAAGGTCGTCTCACATAATGGTAATGAGATAGAAGCGATTAATATATCTACAGCTCAAGAAATTTTAAATCATAAGCTAGAAGAAGTAAACGTCATCGGAATTGATGAAGTGCAATTTTTTGAAGATGATATTGTCAACATAGTTGAAAAATTAGCCGAAAACGGGCATCGTGTTATTGTAGCAGGTTTAGATATGGACTTTAGAGGAGAACCGTTTAAACCTATGCCCAAGTTGCTCGCAGTTAGTGAACATATTACAAAGTTGCAAGCAGTATGTTCTGTATGTGGTTCACCCTCGAGTCGAACACAGCGGTTAATAAATGGTGAACCGGCAAAAGAAGATGATCCCATCATATTGGTTGGTGCAAATGAAAGTTACGAGCCACGTTGTAGAGCACATCATATAGTTGCGCCTAGTGAAAATGAGAAGGAGGAAATGTAGTGTTTGATCAATTAGATATAGTAGAAGAACGATATGAACAATTAAATGAATTACTGAGTGATCCTGATGTAGTGAATGACGCTGATAAATTAAGAAAATATTCAAAAGAACAAGCTGACTTACAAAAGACTGTTGATGTGTATAGAAGTTATAAGACCAAAAAAGAAGAATTACAAGATATTGAGGATATGTTAAGTGAAACATCTGATAAAGAAGAAGTTGAAATGCTAAAAGAAGAAAGTAGCGCTTTAAAAACAGAATTACCTGATATGGAAGAAGAATTAAAAATCTTACTTATACCTAAAGATCCTAATGATGATAAAGATGTTATTGTCGAAATTCGTGCAGCTGCAGGGGGAGATGAAGCTGCAATATTTGCTGGGGATTTAATGAGAATGTATTCAAAATACGCCGAGGCAAACGGATTTAAAACAGAAATAGTAGAAGCTTCAGAAAGTGATCATGGTGGATATAAAGAAGTGAGTTTCTCAGTATCTGGTACAGGTGCTTACAGTAAATTAAAATTTGAAAATGGTGCACATAGAGTCCAACGTGTGCCTGAAACAGAATCAGGAGGGCGAATTCACACTTCCACTGCAACTGTTGCTGTATTACCTGAAGCTGAAGATGTCGAAATTGAGATACGTAATGAAGATTTAAAAATTGATACTTATCGTTCTAGTGGTGCTGGTGGTCAGCACGTTAATACGACTGACTCTGCAGTACGTATTACACACTTGCCGACGGGTGTTATAGCAACTTCTTCTGAAAAGTCTCAAATTCAAAACCGAGAAAAAGCAATGAAAGTTTTAAAAGCGCGATTGTATGATATGAAATTGCAAGAAGAACAACAAAAATATGCTTCTCAAAGAAAATCAGCTGTTGGTACAGGCGATCGCTCTGAAAGAATAAGAACTTATAATTATCCTCAAAGTCGTGTGACAGATCATCGGATTGGTTTAACGCTTCAAAAGTTAAATCAAATTATGGAAGGACATTTAGACGAGATTGTGGAGGCACTCACACTTTCAGAACAAACTGAGAAATTGAAAGAATTAAACAATGGTGAATTATAAAGAAAAGTTTGCAGAAGCTAAGACAATTGCTATAAATGAAGGGTTTGAATCAACTCGTGCCGAATGGTTGTTTTTAGATGTTTTTGGTTGGTCAAAAACAGATTATTTAATTCATAAAGATGAACAAATGTCTTTGACATCGATTAACAAATTGGATAAAGCGTTGGATAGGATGGTCACTGGAGAACCTATCCAATACATTGTTGGATTTCAGTCATTTTATGGTTATCAATTTAAAGTGAATCAACACTGTCTTATACCAAGGCCTGAAACTGAGGAAGTTATGCTGCATTTTTTAGAATTGTGTAAAAAGACTGATACCATAGCAGATATTGGAACTGGAAGTGGTGCTATAGCAATTACGCTTAAGTTACTGCAACCTGAATTAAATGTTATTGCAACAGATTTGTATGAAGATGCTTTAAGTGTAGCTAAGCAAAATGCAAGTCACTATCACCAAAATATTCAGTTTTTGCGTGGAAATGCTTTAAAACCGCTAATTGAAAAAGATATAAAATTGGATGGGTTAATATCTAATCCACCATACATAGGTCATAGCGAAATAATAGATATGGAGTCAACAGTACTAAATTATGAGCCGCATCATGCTCTATTCGCTGAGAAAAACGGATTTGCTATTTATGAGTCAATATTAGAAGATTTACCATTTGTAATGAAACAAGGTGGACATGTTGTTTTTGAAATTGGTTATCAACAAGGAGATATCTTAAAAAGAATGGTTCAAGATTTATATCCTGAAAAAGAAGTAGAGATTTTCAAAGATATCAATGGAAATCAGCGAATTTTATCTATTATTTGGTAGTTAAACAATTTATACGATATTGTTTTTATAGTTGTTTTGTTTATGAAAAACATGACTTTCGATCAGCAACATAGCACGGGTGGAATTTTAATTCAACTTTTTGAAAATGAATTAAATTCTGCCCTTATTTCTTTACAGCATACAATCACAGAAGAGGTGAAAACATGCACACACAAATATGGGATTTAAGAATGTATAAAAATAATGTTAGTCAATATCCACATATTGATGAGATAAAACAAACTTTCCTAGATGGAGGTTTAGTAGCGATACCTACTGAAACAGTATATGGTCTTGGGGCGAATGCTAGAAACGAAGAAGCAGTCGAAAATATCTATGTTGCAAAAGGACGTCCGTCAGATAATCCGTTAATCGTCCATATTCACAGTATTGAACAACTCGATGATTTTGTAGAGCATATCGATGATAAGGTTAAAGTATTAATGGATGAATTTTGGCCGGGACCTATTTCTTTTATATTACCACTTAAACAGGGTTATCTTTGCAGTAAAGTGACTGGTGGATTAGAATCTATCGCTGTTAGAATGCCTAGTCATAAAATAGGGAGAGCATTACTTCAAATTGTAGATGAACCCATAGCAGCTCCTAGTGCTAATATTAGTGGTCGTCCGTCACCAACAACCTTTGAACATGTGAATAGAGATTTAAATGGCAAAGTCAACGGTATAGTTAATGGTGATCAATGTGAAGAGGGGCTTGAAAGTACTGTGATTGATTGCACACAGTTTCCGTTTCGTATCGCGCGACCAGGTTCAATTACACAAGATATGATAGAAACTAAACTACCGCATTCGATAAATCGTCAAATATATGAGGAAAATGAAAAGCCTATCGCACCTGGGATGAAATATAAACATTATTCTCCAGAAACCCCATTAACAATTGTTAAAGATTTAAATAAAAAAATAGCTAATGATGATAAATGGTCAAAAGTAGCATTTGTATTTCCACAGAGTCAAAGAAGTTTGATTCCCGAAAATAGCATTTTTATATCATTATGTGAAAATAAGGAAGATTTTAAATCAGCAGGCCATAATTTATATGAAATTTTACATGAACTTGACCAGAATGAAGAAATAGAAGAGGCATATATTTATGGATTTGAAGATAATCATCATACTGAAGCTATCATGAATCGAATGTTAAAAGCAGCAAGTTATAAACTAGTTAAAGGTGAAAAGCTATGAAAATAATTTTTGTATGTAGTGGCAACACTTGTCGAAGCCCACTGGCTGAAAGTATAGCCAAGTCCCTTTTACCAAACGATAGCATAGCTTCAAGAGGACTATTCGCAGTTGAGGGACAGGCCATATCTAAGGAATCGTTAGAATTAATTCATAAGTACGGTTTACCTGAACCATCGCTAGCACAAACTTTTCGTATAGATGATCTTGATGCTGATATTATACTTACCATGACGCAAGATCATAAAGACTTGATATTTTCTATGTATGGACGACAATCTAATGTCTTTACATTAAATGAGTATGTAGGTGACACACAGGAAATTGATGACCCATTTGGTGGCTCATTCGATGTTTATGAACAAACTTATATCAAAATTTATGATTTAGTCGACAAAATAAAATTTAAACACGAGTAAAGTAAAATATATATAATTAGTATATGTTAAGCTTTAAATAAGTTATAATTAAGGAGTATAGCAAGTTTGCTATGTTCCTTTTTATTTTTTACAAAGGGGTGGGTTCAAATGCGTGATTTACAGCAACTGCTTGATGAATTGAAAGATATGTCATTCTTTAACCCAGGCGAAATGTGTATCATTGGTTGTTCAACTTCTGAAGTTATAGGTAAACGTATTGGTTCTGTTGGATCGATGGACGTAGCTAAAGAAATTTATGAAAATTTGAAACAACTAGAGATTGATACAGGCGTGACATTTGCTTTTCAAGGATGTGAACATATTAACCGGGCAGTAACGATAGATAGAGCAAATTTCAACCCATTGACTATGGAAGAAGTTACTGTCATTCCAGACGTTCATGCAGGTGGTAGTTTATCCACTTACGCTTATCAACAAATGGAAGATCCTATTGTTGTTGAGCATATTACTGTTTCAAAAGGTATAGATATAGGTCAGACCTTAATTGGAATGCATATTAAACATGTGTGTGTTCCTGTAAGAACAAGTGTTAAACAAATTGGAGAAGCTATCGTTACCATAGCGACATCTAGACCTAAGAAAATTGGTGGCGAACGAGCTAAATATCAATAAATATTGTGGAAGAAGGGGATTCAAATGTCTTATATCGAGAAGAAGGATAAAGTTGTTTACGATGCTATTCAAAAGGAGTTTCAACGACAAAATAGTAATATTGAACTTATTGCATCAGAAAATTTCGTATCACAAGCAGTTATGGAAGCTCAAGGTTCAGTATTAACGAATAAATATGCTGAGGGTTATCCTGGACGTCGTTATTATGGCGGGTGTGAGCACGTAGATGTAACTGAGGCCATTGCCATTGATAGAGCAAAATCTTTATTTGGAGCAGAACATGTTAATGTCCAACCCCATTCAGGTTCTCAAGCTAATATGGCTGTGTATTTGGTTGCTTTAGAAATGGGCGATACTGTGTTAGGTATGAATTTGAGTCATGGTGGGCATTTAACTCATGGGGCACCTGTCAATTTTAGTGGTAAATTTTATCATTTTGTTGAATATGGTGTGGACCAAGAAAATGAATTAATTAACTATGATGAAGTGAGACGTTTAGCAATTGAGCATCAACCTAAATTAATTGTAGCTGGTGCTTCAGCATATTCAAGAACTATTGACTTTAAAAAATTTAAAGAAATTGCAGACGAAGTAGGAGCTAAATTGATGGTAGATATGGCACATATTGCTGGTTTAGTAGCTGCTGGTTTACATCCTAATCCTGTAGAATATGCTGATTTTGTGACTACTACAACTCATAAAACTTTACGTGGTCCACGTGGTGGTATGATTTTATGTAAAGAAGAATATAAAAAAGATATAGATAAAACAATCTTCCCAGGTATTCAAGGTGGTCCACTAGAACATGTCATCGCTGCAAAAGCTGTTGCATTTGGAGAAGCTTTGAACGACGATTTTAAAGATTATCAAAATCAAGTCATTAAAAATGCACAAGCTTTAGCTCAAACATTAATTGAAGAAGGGTTCAGAGTTGTATCTGGCGGAACAGACAATCATTTAGTTGCAGTTGATGTTAAAGGTTCTATCAATATGACTGGTAAATTAGCTGAAGAGACACTTGATAAAGTAGGAATTACATGTAATAAGAATACTATTCCATTTGATAAAGAAAAACCGTTTGTAACAAGTGGTGTTAGACTAGGAACACCTGCAGCTACAACTCGTGGTTTTGATGAATCTGCATTTGTGGAAGTAGCAAAAATTATTAGTTTAGCATTAAATAACTATGATAATGATACTAAACTAAATGAAGCTAAAGAGAGGGTTCACGCACTCACATCTAAATATCCATTATATAATTAATAGATATACACATTGGAGGAAAATGATTATGAGTAAAGTACATGTTTTTGATCACCCATTAATACAACACAAACTAAGTTATATTAGAGACGCTCACACTGGAACAAAAGAGTTTAGAGAACTTGTAGATGAAGTCGGTATGTTAATGGCCTATGAAGTAACTAGAGACTTAGAACTGCAAGATGTTGAAATACAAACGCCTGTGACTAAAATGACAGCTAAACGTTTGGCAGGTAAAAAGTTAGCAATTGTACCTATTTTAAGAGCTGGTTTAGGCATGACAGATGGTGTGTTAAGTCTTGTTCCTGCTGCTAGGGTAGGACATATAGGACTTTATAGAGATCCAGAGACTCTTGAAGCGGTAGAGTACTTTGCGAAAATGCCTCAAGATATCGATGAACGTCAAATTATTGTGGTTGATCCTATGCTTGCTACTGGTGCTTCAGCTATTGAAGCAATTTCTTCATTAAAAAAACGAGGAGCTAAAAGTATACGTTTTATGTGTTTAATAGCTGCCCCTGAAGGCGTTGAAAAAATGCAAGAAGCACACCCAGATGTAGATATATACATTGCAGCATTAGATGAAAAATTAAATGACAAAGCGTATATTACACCTGGTTTAGGTGATGCAGGAGATAGATTATTCGGTACTAAATAATAGATTCGGAGATAGATATTTTTGAAGAAAAAAGTTATGACCATATTTGGAACTAGGCCTGAAGCTATAAAAATGGCTCCGTTGATTAAAACGTTAGAAAAAGATTCTAACCTGGAACCCGTTGTTGTAGTCACCGCCCAACATAGGGAGATGCTTGATTCAGTGTTGAATACTTTTAATATAAGTGCAGATTATGATTTGAATATTATGAAAGCTGGTCAAACACTGTCTGAAGTAACATCTGAAGCAATGAAAAAGTTAGAAGATATCATACAAAAGGAAGTGCCTGATATGGTACTTGTTCATGGTGATACAGTGACAACCTTTTCTGGAGCATTAGCTGCATTTTATAGTCAAACACCTATAGGACATGTTGAAGCTGGATTAAGGAGTTATAATAAATATTCACCTTATCCAGAAGAAATAAATAGACAAATGGTTGGGGTAATGGCAGATTTGCACTTTGCCCCAACCTATAATGCTGCACAGAATTTAGTAAAAGAGGGTAAATTAGCCAAACATATAGCTATCACTGGTAATACAGCTATTGACGCAATGAAATATACAATCGATTACCAATATTCATCATCTATTATACAAAAACATAAAAATAAAAACTTTATTTTACTCACAGCACATAGACGTGAAAACATAGGTAAACCTATGATAAACGTGTTTAAAGCGATTAGAAAGTTGATTGATGAATATCATGATTTAGCGTTGGTCTATCCTATGCATATGAATCCCAAAGTAAGAGATATAGCGCAAAAATATTTAGGAAATCATCCTAGGATTGAATTGATAGAACCACTTGATGTGGTTGATTTTCATAATTTTGCTAAACAAGCATATCTCATTATGACTGACTCTGGTGGAATACAAGAGGAGGCACCATCATTACATAAACCTGTTTTAGTATTGAGAGATAGTACTGAAAGACCGGAGGGTGTAGATGCTGGAACTTTGAGAGTCATTGGTACGAATGAAGAAGATGTCTATAATGAAACTAAAAAATTATTAGAAAAACCAGACCTTTATCAAAAAATGAGTCAAGCTGTTAATCCATATGGCGATGGACAAGCTAGTGAGAGAATTGTGCAACATATAAAATATTATTTTAATTTGACAAATGACAGACCCAATCATTTTGAATATACAAAAGATTTATAAAATGACAAATGTGAATTTTTTGTGACAAAAACCAGTGAAAATTTAACAAGAATTTGAATAGAATTGACACCATACAACCGGCTATATTATCATTTAGATTGTATGAGTGGAACGGTTTACATGATTGGTATAGGACACTCGGAGGCTATAAAATGCGTCGTTTCAACATCATTTTCAAACAATATTTGCAATATTATCTTTATTTATTGGTAATAGTTGGAATATTGTACTCAATTTCACCCCGCCCATTTTTTTTGGGTCTTATGATAGGTACATGTGGTTCTTTAGTAAATACATACATCTTTGAGATTTATTTAGCTAAATCCATGCATAAAGAATCGACACAAATGTCTACTGGTAGTACTTGGAGGTATTTAGTGGCAATTATTGCATGTGTATTATGGTTATTCTTTAAAGAACACATTAATATTATCGGAGTTTTAATTGGATTAATGATTTCTTATATTGTAATCATATTGCGCCCTCTACTACAAAGGGAGTAAAAATTTAATAGAAAGAGGTGAGTTTATGGATCACAAATCCCCACTCGTTAGTTGGAACGTCTTTGGTTTCGATATTGTTTTTAATCTGGCCAGTGTTTTAATGGTAGTGATTACAGCAATTTTAGTTTTTATTTTAGCTATAGTTTGCACTCGAAACTTAAAGAAACGACCAACTGGAAAACAAAACTTCATTGAATGGGTATTTGATTTTGTTAGAGGTATTATTGAAAGTAATATGGCCTGGAAAAAAGGTGGGAATTTCCACTTCTTAGCAGTGACATTAATTCTTTTCATTTTTGTAGCCAACATGCTTGGTTTACCGTTCGCAATTGTCACTCATGACCATACGCTATGGTGGAAATCACCAACAGCAGACGCTACGGTAACTCTAACGTTATCTACAACTATGATTTTGTTAACGCACTATTACGGTATTAAAATGCGTGGAACAAAAGCTTATGCAGCTGGATATTTTAAACCTTTCTGGCCATTGGCTATTATTAATGTATTCGAAGAATTCACTTCTACATTAACTTTAGGTCTACGTTTGTACGGTAATATTTTTGCAGGTGAATTATTACTCGGTTTACTTGCATCATTGTTCTTTGAACAACCTGCATGGGGTTGGATAATTAGTATTCCTGGATTAATAGTTTGGCAAGCGTTCTCTATATTCGTGGGAACGATTCAAGCATATATCTTTGTAATGCTTTCAATGGTTTACATGTCACATAAAGTGGCAGACGGACATTAATATAATTTAGTAACTATATAAATATTAGGAGGAAATTTTATTATGAATTTAATCGCAGCGGCAATCGCAATTGGTTTATCAGCATTAGGTGCAGGTATTGGTAACGGTCTTATCGTATCTAGAACAGTTGAAGGTGTAGCACGTCAACCAGAAGCACGTGGTCAATTAATGGGTATCATGTTCATTGGTGTTGGTTTAGTTGAGGCATTACCAATCATCGGTGTTGTAATTGCATTCATGACATTTGCTGGATAAGACATTTTATAAGGCGAAGTCTAACGAGAGACTATCGCCGTTCGTTTTGTTTTTTATAGCTTAGTGATTATTTTGACGAAAGGAGTGTCATGAGCCCGTGACTGCAACAGCTAATACATTTATTCTCGGTGCAGGAGTTGAATGGGGGACAACAATTGTAACACTCGCAACATTTGTAATCCTCATCATACTTTTGAAGAAATTTGCTTGGGGTCCATTAAAAGAAGTAATGGATAAACGTGAACGTGATATCAATAAAGATATTGACGACGCAGAACAAGCTAAGATAAATGCTCAAAAACTTGAAGAAGAAAATAGAAAGACACTTAAAGAAACTCAAGATGAAGTTCAAAAAATCTTAGATGATGCTAAGATTCAAGCACGTAAGCAGCATGAAGAAATTATTCATGAAGCTAACGAAAAAGCTAATGGTATGATTGAAACTGCTCAAAGTGAAATTAATAGTCAAAAAGAACGTGCAATTTCTGATATTAATAATCAAGTTTCTGAACTATCAGTACTTATTGCATCTAAAGTTCTTAGAAAAGAAATTTCAGAGCAAGATCAAAAAGAATTAGTTGAAAAGTATTTAAAAGAGGCAGGGGATAAATAATGGCAAAGGTAGCAAAAAAATATGCCAAAGCATTATTTGATGTCGCTCTAGATACAAATCAACTAGATGTTGTCTATGAAGATTTAGAAACAATTAGCCATTCATCGTTTGATTTCATAAAAGAACTTAAAGCAATTGATAGTAATCCAAGTTTAACTGCAAATCAACGTAAAGAATTTGTAGAAAGAGTTTACAACGAAGCAAATCCATATGTGGTAAATACTTTAAAAGTATTAGCAGATAACCGACATATTTCAATTGTAGAGAATGTTTTTAAATCATTCCAAAATTTATATAACAAACACTACAAACAAGATTTTGCTATTATTGAATCGACTTACGAGTTAAGCGAAGATGAATTATCAAGAATTGTAGAACTTATAAAAAAGCAAACTGAATTGTCAAATGTAATTGTTAACACTAAAATCAATCAAGATCTAATTGGTGGATTTAGAGTTAAGGTTGGAACTACAGTTATGGATGGTAGTGTTAGAAATGACCTTGTTCAATTACAAAGAAAATTTGAAAGAGCTAACTAATATTTAAAGAGGAGTGACATAGATGGCCATAAAAGCTGAAGAAATCAGTGCATTGCTTCGCTCACAAATTGAAAATTATGAGTCAGAAATGTCCGTTACAGATGTTGGTACAGTACTCCAAATTGGTGACGGTATCGCATTAATTCACGGACTTAACGACGTTATGGCTGGTGAGCTAGTAGAATTCCATAACGGTGTTCTTGGTTTAGCACAAAACCTTGAAGAATCTAATGTGGGTGTGGTTATTTTAGGACCATATGAAGAAATTAGTGAAGGTGACGAAGTTAAACGTACTGGCCGAATTATGGAAGTACCAGTCGGAGAGGAAATGATAGGAAGAGTTGTTAATCCTCTTGGACAACCTATTGACGGGCAAGGTCCAATCAATGCGACTAAAACCCGTCCTGTGGAGAAAAAAGCAACTGGCGTAATGGATCGTAAATCTGTAGATGAACCATTACAAACAGGTATCAAAGCAATTGATGCTTTAGTACCTATTGGTCGAGGTCAACGTGAATTAATCATTGGTGACCGTCAAACTGGTAAAACAACAGTTGCAATTGATTCTATCTTAAACCAAAAAGATCAAGATACAATTTGTATTTATGTTGCAATAGGTCAAAAAGATTCAACTGTTCGTGCAAATGTTGAAAAATTAAGACAAGCAGGTGCTTTAGACTACACAATCGTTGTATCTGCATCCGCAGCTGATCCAGCACCATTACTTTATATTGCGCCATATTCTGGTGTAACTATGGGTGAAGAGTTCATGTTTAATGGAAAACATGTTCTTATCGTTTACGATGATTTAACTAAGCAAGCGGCAGCATACCGTGAGTTATCATTATTACTACGTAGACCACCAGGTCGTGAAGCATATCCTGGGGACGTCTTCTACCTACACAGTAGATTATTAGAAAGAGCTGCAAAACTTAACGATGATCTTGGAGGCGGTTCAATTACTGCTTTACCAATCATTGAAACTCAAGCTGGCGATATCTCAGCTTACGTTCCAACAAATGTTATCTCAATTACTGACGGACAAATATTCTTGCAATCTGATTTATTCTTCTCAGGTGTTAGACCAGCGATTAATGCTGGACAATCAGTATCTCGTGTTGGTGGTTCAGCTCAAATTAAAGCGATGAAAAAAGTTGCAGGAACATTACGTTTAGACTTGGCTTCATATCGTGAGTTAGAATCATTTGCGCAATTTGGTTCTGATTTAGATGAATTCACAGCTAAAAAGTTGGCGCGTGGTGAACGTACTGTTGAAGTCTTAAAACAAGGTCAAAACAACCCACTGCCTGTAGAACATCAAGTACTTATCATTTTTGCATTAACTAAAGGTTACTTAGATGATATTCCTGTACAAGATATCACTCGTTTTGAAGAGGAATTTAACCACTGGGCTGATTCAAATGCAACTGAGTTATTAAATGAAATTAGAGAAACTGGTGCTTTACCAGATGCTGATAAATTTGATTCTGCTATCACAGAATTTAAAAAAGGCTTTAATAAATCAGAAGAATAAAATCTAATTTAATCGTAATATAGAGAGTACATTCTAAATCTTATAAATCGTTAAATTAAGATTAATACTCCAAAGGTGGTGAGATAATGGCCTCTCTTAAAGAGATAGACAGTCGTATTAAATCGACAAGTAAGATGAAGCAAATCACTAAGGCGATGAACATGGTTTCTAGTTCAAAATTACGTAGAGCTGAGAAAAATACTAAATCATTTAGACCTTATATGGAAAAGATGCAAGATGCTATTACAGCTGTAGCTGGTTCAAATAGTACCTCTAATCATCCAATGCTTAAATCTAGAGATATTAAAAGAAGTGGTTACTTAGTAATTACTAGTGATAAAGGCTTAGCCGGTGCCTATAGTACAAATGTTTTAAAAAGCTTAGTAAACGATATCAAATCTAAACACAACGACAGTAGTGAATATAGTCTAATCGTTTTAGGTCAGCAAGGTGTAGATTTCTTCAAACATAGAGGATATGAAATTGAAAGTTCTTTAGTTGAAGTTCCAGATCAACCGTCATTTAAGTCTATTCAATCTATAGCTAAACATGCTATTGATTTATTTAGCGAGGAAAACATAGATGAATTGACTATTTATTACAGTCATTATGTTAGTGTCTTAGAAAATAAACCTGCAACTAAACAAGTTTTACCATTATCTCAAGAAGATTCAGGTCAAGGACATGGTCAAATGTCTTCATACGAATTTGAACCAGATAAAGAATCTATATTAAGCGTTATTTTGCCACAATACGTTGAAAGCTTAATCTACGGTACAATTTTAGATGCAAAAGCTAGTGAACATGCTTCACGTATGACAGCAATGAGAAATGCTTCAGATAATGCGACAGAACTAATCGATGATTTATCATTAGAATACAATAGAGCGAGACAAGCTGCGATTACTCAACAAATTACTGAAATTGTTGGTGGATCATCAGCTCTTGAGTAATAATAAAAGGAGGAAATCAACATGGGAATTGGCCGTGTAACTCAAGTTATGGGTCCAGTAATAGATGTTCGTTTTGAACATAACGAAGTACCTGAGATAAATAATGCATTACACATCGAAGTTCCTAAAGAAGATGGAACGCTTCAATTAACGTTAGAAGTTGCACTTCAACTAGGTGACGATGTAGTTCGTACAATTGCAATGGACTCAACTGACGGCGTTCAAAGAGGAATGGAAGTTAAAGATACAGGTAGAGACATTAGTGTACCTGTCGGTGACGTAACTCTAGGAAGAGTGTTTAACGTACTAGGAGAAACTATTGACTTAGATGAAAAAATTGATGATTCAGTACGACGTGACCCTATCCATAGACAAGCTCCAGGATTCGACGAATTATCAACAAAAGTAGAAATCTTAGAAACTGGTATTAAAGTAGTAGACTTATTAGCACCTTACATAAAAGGTGGTAAAATTGGATTATTTGGTGGTGCCGGTGTAGGTAAAACCGTACTGATCCAAGAACTTATTAATAACATCGCTCAAGAACACGGTGGTATTTCAGTATTCGCTGGTGTTGGTGAACGTACACGTGAAGGTAATGATCTTTACTATGAAATGAGCGACAGTGGTGTTATCAAGAAAACTGCAATGGTCTTTGGTCAAATGAACGAGCCACCTGGTGCACGTATGCGTGTAGCATTATCCGGATTAACAATGGCTGAATATTTCCGAGATGAAGAAGGCCAAGATGTGTTATTATTCATTGATAACATTTTCAGATTCACTCAAGCTGGTTCAGAAGTTTCTGCGTTATTAGGTCGTATGCCATCAGCTGTTGGTTATCAACCTACACTTGCTACAGAAATGGGTCAATTACAAGAACGTATAAGTTCAACAAATAAAGGTTCAGTTACATCAATTCAAGCTGTTTTCGTACCAGCCGACGACTATACTGACCCTGCGCCAGCAACAACGTTCGCTCACTTAGATTCAACAACAAACTTAGAGCGTAAATTAACAGAAATGGGTATTTATCCTGCTGTAGACCCACTTGCTTCTACATCTAGAGCTTTGGAACCTTCAGTAGTAGGTCAAGAGCATTATGATGTGGCACGTGAAGTTCAATCTACTCTACAAAAATATAGAGAGTTACAAGATATAATTGCGATTCTTGGTATGGATGAATTATCTGATGAAGATAAACAAACTGTGGAACGAGCACGTAGAATTCAATTCTTCTTATCACAAAACTTCCACGTTGCAGAACAATTTACTGGACAAAAAGGTTCATATGTACCTGTTAAAACAACAGTTGCAGACTTCAGAGATATTTTAGATGGTAAGTATGACCATATTCCTGAAGACGCATTCCGTTTAGTAGGTAGCATGGAAGACGTAATTGAGAAAGCAAAAGATATGGGTGTTGAAGTCTAATAATTAGGAGGTATGGATAATGAATACACTTAGACTAAATATTGTCACTCCTAATGGTTCTGTCTATGAACGTGAAGACGTTGAGATGGCTGTCTTACAAACAACAGCTGGAGAAATGGGGATTATGTATGGTCACATTCCAACTGTTGCTGCATTAAAAACAGGTCATGTGAAAGTTAATTTTCACAATGGAAATGAATTTATTGCTGTAAGTGATGGCTTTATTGAAGCAAGACAACATCAATTATCAATTATCGTCCAAACGGCCGAACCTGCTAGTGAAATCGATGTTGAAAGAGCTAAGTTAGCTAAGTCGAGAGCAGAATCACATTTAGAAGATGATGATGATAATACAGACATAAATAGAGCTAAAAGAGCACTTGAACGAGCAAATAATCGTTTACGTGTTGCAGAATTACAATAATTAAAAAAGGTTCGATAGTATATTTTAATGACTATCGAACCTTTTTTTAAATTCTAAAATATTAAAAACTAATATCCATTTTTATAAGTATCTTTATTGCCTCTTTTCGTGTACAATGTTATACAGTAATCTTACGAAGGAGCTTAATATGGATTATCTTGGTCAGTTCGCAATTGTACATTTAATCTTACATGTTGTTTGTATTTGCGTAGCTTATTGGGCTTTAAATTCCATAAAATTAGATCAACTTTTTAAAAAGGGCTACCCATTACAAGTTCAAGTTTGTATGATTTTTATTTCTATTTTACTGGGTACGGCAGTCAGTAACTTTATAGTTGATTTATTGCAATATTCAACTCAAGTGAAATACTTGATAAAATAACTTTGTAATTGTTATTTAATTTATAGGTTAAATGTGATCATATGACGAATATTTAATTATAATGTTGGGAAATGAATAACTGATTAGAGTTTTAAGTGGAGGATTAAAGATGGATAAAATAGTAATAAATGGTGGAAATCGTTTAACAGGTGAAGTAAATGTTGAAGGAGCTAAAAATGCTGTATTACCTGTACTTACAGCGTCATTACTTGCTTCAGAAGGACAAAGTAAACTAGTTAATGTCCCAGAGTTAAGTGATGTTGAAACAATCAATAATGTATTATCTACACTCAATGCAAATGTAGAGTATGATAAAGATAAAAATGCAGTTAAAGTTGATGCAACTAAAACTTTAAATGAAGAAGCCCCTTATGAATATGTGAGTAAAATGCGAGCAAGCATCTTGGTTATGGGACCATTACTCGCTCGATTAGGGCATGCTATTGTTGCTTTGCCAGGAGGATGTGCGATTGGAACACGTCCTATTGAGCAGCACATTAAAGGATTTGAAGCTTTAGGTGCAGACATTCATTTAGAAAATGGAAATATTTATGCAAATGCTAAAGATGGATTAAAGGGAGCACATATCCATTTAGATTTTCCGAGTGTAGGTGCAACTCAAAATATTATTATGGCAGCGTCCTTGGCATCAGGAAAATCTATCATTGAGAATGTCGCTAAAGAACCTGAAATTGTTGATTTAGCTAATTATATTAATGAAATGGGCGGTAAAATCACAGGTGCTGGTACTGATACCATTACGATACATGGTGTTGAAAAACTTTACGGTGTTGAACATGCAATTATACCAGATAGAATTGAAGCTGGAACGCTACTTATCGCAGGTGCAATAACTCGTGGTGACATATTTGTACGTGGTGCAATTAAAGAACATATGGCTAGTTTAATATATAAGCTTGAAGAGATGGGGATAGATCTTGAATATAATGAAGAAGGTATAAGAGTTACAGCAAATGGAGATTTAAATCCAGTAGATGTAAAAACTTTACCTCACCCAGGTTTCCCAACTGATATGCAATCTCAAATGATGGCTTTATTATTAACAGCAAATGGACACAAAGTGATTACTGAGACAGTTTTTGAAAATAGATTTATGCATGTTGCAGAATTTAGAAGAATGAATGCGAATATAAGTGTTGAAGGAAGAAGTGCTAAAATTGAAGGAAAAAGCCATTTACAAGGTGCTCAAGTTAAAGCCACGGATTTAAGAGCTGCTGCAGCCTTAATCTTAGCTGGTTTAGTTGCCGAGGGAACTACGCAAGTGACTGAGTTAAAGCATCTTGATAGAGGATACGTCAATTTGCATGGAAAACTAAAAAGTCTAGGTGCAAACATAGAACGAGTTAATCAATAATATTATTACAGCTTAAGCACGGAGGTTTTAAAAATGGAAACGATTTTTGATTATAATCAAATTAAACAAATTATCCCACACAGACAACCTTTTTTACTAATAGATAAAATTGTAGAATATGATGAAGGTAAAAGATGTGTAGGACTAAAGCAAGTATCGGGTAATGAACCATTTTTCCAGGGACATTTCCCTAATTACGCTGTGATGCCTGGTGTTCTCATAACGGAGGCTTTAGCGCAAACTGGTGCAGTAGCTATGTTAAATAGCGAAGAAAATAAAGGAAAAATAGCATTATTTGCAGGCATTGATAAGTGTCGCTTCAAAAAACAAGTCGTACCTGGAGATACATTAATGTTGGAAGTTGAAATAACTAAAATAAAAGGTCCTATAGGTAAAGGTTCGGCTAAAGCGACTGTTGATGGCCAACTTGCTTGTAGCTGTGAACTTACTTTTGCTATTCAAGATGCTTAACCTTAGATAATTAAACTCTTAAGGTAAAATAATTCGTATTGTGATAATAAAATAGTAAAAACATATTTAAAGAAAGTTGCACAGATTATTGACCTAACTTTTCATGTCTATTGAATTTCTGGTTGAAATGCTCTAAGTCAGGTCTCGTCTGAAAATATAAGTATCAATAGTAGTGCTTTTTAATATAGCAATTAGTGTTCGTATAGAGCCTGGAACAATGGTTAATTCATGTTCTAGGCTTTATTTATGTTCAACATTTAAATTTGTATATGATTTAAATATATGAAAATTAAATGTTTTATAATTACCCTATGTGTTTATCTTTCGATTTTCTCATCTTTCAACTTAGGTTTTGATTGCATCATACGATTAAATGTTTTTTTTAACTTTTCACCAGTAAGTCCTTCATCAACTAATTCTTCTAATAAACTCTCAGCGTATTCTTGTCTCAAAGTGTAGATGTGACATTCTAAAACGACTGACATTGAATATTTAAAATTTTTAACGCTTTTAACTGTTGCATTAAATAACGCTGGATCGTTAGCAGGTCTTGTAATAACTACTCTAATATCTAAAAGTTGTTTGTTTTCCTTATATTGATTAAATGTTTCATAGTGTTCATTTGAAATAACTATTTCTAGTAACCACCCAGTGCCACTTCCCTCTTTATTTATAATCACACCATCTTCAATGGCGTATTCGGATATAGCACCATGTTCATTCACAATTTGAAATCTTACTGCCTTAAAAGTTTTCATAATATCACTTCTCCAAATTTTTTTATTCATACAAAAATATAAATTTATGTCAGATTTAGATATAATACTTCAATATTTTCTTTAAATATATCAAAATCTCATCATCATTTACTAACAATTTCAATAAAATTGTGGTTTTGACCAGTGAACTAAGCTCAGTTATGATTAGAGCATAAGAAGGAGGTGACACATGTTAAATAAAATAGTCATTGTTGGTAGAATGACGAAAGATGCTCAAATATATGAAAAGGAGGATAACAAAATAGCAACATTTTGCGTTGCTACAGAAAGAAACTACAAAGATGATAATAACGAAATTTCTTCAGATTATTTGCTTTGTAAAGCTTTCGGTAAAACTGCCACTAATATTGAAAAGTACACTAGTCAAGGTACTTTAGTAGGTATAACTGGGCAAATGCGTTCAAGAAAATATGAAAAAGAAGGCCAAACACATTTTGTTACAGAATTATACGTTGAAACAATTAAATTCATGTCCCCAAAAAATAAAAACAATGAAACTCCCTCTGATAATCAATTTGAAAACAACACTTATCAACCTGATGATTTAGAAATAATTCATATTTAAACAACTAACTTTTCCTTTAAAACTCCATCCTATATTTAATAAATTAATTTATCCTTTCTTTCAATTATACTCGAGCGGCCTTTGTTAATCATAAAACATTAATTAAAGGTCGCTTTAAATACATATCAAAGGCCTATAATTTTGATAATTATCTGATAAATTTCATTTATATTACAACGATATTGTGATAATGTGACTCGAAAAAACTATCATGATAGGAATCATTACGGTTATTCATTAGAATTAGTATACTATTTAATGTAATTGCAGTGTAAAAAACTGGCGTTTATTTTTATTTCAGTGTAACCTGCACGATTTTTATAGATGTTACAGTAGGTTACGTAAACAAATTAAGAAAACAAATCACTTTTAGGAGGATTTTTAATAATGAAAAAAACATTAGTTGCATCATCATTAGCTATAGGACTAGGCGTTGTAGCAGGCAACGCAGGACATGACGCACATGCAAGTGAGACTACAAATGTTGATAAAGCAGAATTAGCTCAAAAAGCGTTAACTAATGATCAATCACTAAATGAAAGCCCTGTTCAAGAAGGTGCTTATAACATTAATTTTGATTACAATGGCAATTCTTATCATTTTGAATCTGATGGTTCTACTTGGAGTTGGAGTTATGAATCAACAAACAATGCTACGCAACCTGTTCAACCAAGCCAATCTCAAGTAGCAACACAACAACAACCTGTACAAGTATCAGCACCACAAAATGAGCAAACAGCGCAACCACAAACAAAATCAACATCTGCAAGTCAAACTTCTTCAAGTAAAGCTTCAAGTGGTTCATCAGTAAATGTAAATTCACATTTACAACAAATTGCTCAACGTGAATCAGGTGGCGATATTCATGCAATAAACCCATCTTCAGGTGCAGCAGGTAAATATCAATTCTTACAATCAACTTGGGATTCTGTTGCTCCAAGTCAATATAAAGGTGTATCACCTGCAAAAGCTCCAGAAAGCGTACAAGACAAAGCAGCAGTAAAATTATATAATACTGGTGGCCCAGGTCATTGGGTAACTGCTTAATTAAAATATGAAGTATGTACCATCTTCTCGAATTTGAGAAGATGGTTTTTTATTATACGACTTATTTGATTTACATGTAATCGTTTGCTATGGTTGATAATGAATCATATATTATTTACTACTAGGGGAGCCAAAAGGCTGAGATGAATGTATTCAGACCCTTATAACCTGATTTGGTTAATACCAACGTAGGAAAGTAGTTATTAACTATTCGTCATTAAGATGTCTTGGTCTAACTACTTTCCTCGTTGGGAAGTAGTTTTATTTTTTGAGGAGGCTAATTATGACATTTTCAAAAGAGTTGAGGGAAGCATCAAAACCTATTATTGATGACATTTACAATGATGGTTTTATTCAAGATTTACTAGCAGGTAAGTTATCTAATCAAGCTGTAAGACAATACTTAAGAGCAGACGCTTCTTATTTAAAAGAGTTTACAAATATTTATGCAATGCTCATACCCAAAATGAGTTCCATGGATGATGTTAAATTTCTAGTAGAACAAATTGAATTTATGTTAGAAGGAGAAGTTGAAGCGCATGAGGTTCTAGCTGATTTCATTAATGAACCATATGAAGAAATAGTAAAAGAAAAAGTATGGCCACCAAGTGGTGATCATTATATTAAACACATGTACTTCAATGCATTTGCACGTGAAAATGCAGCCTTCACGATTGCAGCGATGGCACCATGTCCATACGTTTACGCTGTCATTGGTAAACGTGCGATGGAAGATCCAAAATTAAATAAAGAATCAGTGACTTCTAAATGGTTCCAATTTTATAGTACTGAAATGGACGAACTTGTTGATGTGTTCGATCAATTGATGGACCGTTTAACTAAACATAGTAGTGAGACTGAAAAAAATGAAATTAAAGAAAATTTCTTGCAAAGTACTATTCATGAGAGACATTTCTTCAATATGGCATATATTAATGAAAAATGGGAATATAGGGGAGATAATAATGCATAAACCTAAAATTGCACTAACAATAGCAGGCACAGACCCCACCGGTGGGGCAGGTGTTATGGCGGATTTAAAATCATTTCACGCGTGTGGCGTTTATGGTATGGCCAGTATAACAAGTATCGTTGCTCAAAATACTCTAGGAGTTCAACATATTCATAATTTAGAAACTTCATGGGTAAAGGAACAACTTGATAGTGTGTTTGATGATGAATTACCACAAGCTATCAAAACGGGTATGATTGCAACAAAAGAAACGATGGAGTTGATTCAAAGTTACTTAAAGGAACATTCCAATATTCCTTATGTGATTGATCCAGTTATGCTTGCCAAAAGTGGTGATTCATTGATGGATGACAATACTAAAAATCATTTGCAATCAACATTATTACCTTTGGCTGATGTTGTCACTCCGAATATACCTGAAGCTGAAGAAATTACTGGTATTAAAATTAACGATGAAGAAAGTATACGTAAAGCAGGTCAAATCTTTATTAATGAAATTGGTAGTAAGGGCGTTGTAATTAAGGGTGGACATTCAGCCGATTTAAATAATGCTAAAGATTTTCTTTTCACTAAGAATGAAACGTATACATTTGAGAACAGACGCTTTGATACTAAACATACGCATGGAACTGGTTGTACTTTTTCAGCAGTCATTACAGCAGAATTAGCTAAAGGTCGTTCCATAAATGATGCAGTAAAAAAAGCAAAAGAGTTTATTTCATTAAGTATTGAACATACCCCAGAAATTGGCAGGGGAAGAGGACCTGTAAATCATTTTGCTTATATGAAGAAAGTAGGTTTAGATGATGAATAATTTAGAACGATTACGTTCAGAAAATCCACTCGTAATTTGCTATACCAATGATGTTGTGAAAAACTTTACTGCGAATGGTTTACTAAGTTTAGGTGCTAGTCCCGCAATGAGTGAGGCACCAGAAGAAGCTGAAGATTTTACTCGAATGGCTAGTGCGCTTTTAATTAATATCGGTACACTCACACGTGAAAATGAGGAAGATATTATCAAAATAGGTAAAATTGCTAATCAGCAAGGTACACCAATAGTTTTTGATCCAGTGGCAGTTGGTGCATCTACATATCGTAAAAATTTTTGTCAACGTTTTCTTGATGAAGTTAATGTCACAGTTATAAAAGGCAATGCATCAGAAATATTGACATTAATTGATTTTAATACAACTATGAAAGGTACTGACAGTGATAGCGAATTAGATTCAGTAAATATTGCAAAAAAAGCGGCAAATACTTTAAACACTGCTATTGTCATTACTGGGGAAGATGATATTATTGCAAAAAATGAGAAAATAATTAAATTATCTAATGGTTCTCCGCTTCTTACTAAAATTACAGGGGCTGGATGCTTGTTAGGTGGTGTATTAGCAAGTTTCTTGTTTAGAAATACTCAACCTTCAATTGATTTATTAGTTGAAGCGGAAAGTGTCTACAACATCGCAGCAGAATTTGCTGAACAAGCACCTCATGTAAATGGACCTGGTACTTTTCTATCTGAACTACTAGATCAACTTTATCAAATAAATGATATTGCTTATAAAAATCAAGTAAAAAAGGTAGAGATATAAATATGATGTTTGATTCAAAACAATTATCAGTCTATTTTATTTGCGGAACACAAGATATACCTAAAAATAAATCAATTGAGCAAGTTCTCAAAGAGGCATTAGAAGCTGGAATCACATTGTATCAATTTCGTGAAAAAGGCCCTAATGCACTAAAAGGAGAAAAGAAAAAACAGCTAGCCTTAAAACTTAAACAATTATGTCATTCATATCACGTACCTATGATAGTTAATGATGATGTTCAATTAGCCCAAGAGATTAATGCTGATGGCATTCATGTAGGTCAAGATGATATGGAAATTCAACAATTTGCAAGCCAATTTAAAAATAAGATTATAGGTTTAAGTGTAGGGAATTTGAAAGAGTATCAACAATCTGATTTGTCTAAAGTTGATTATATTGGAGTAGGTCCAATGTATACAACATCATCAAAAGATGACGCTAGTAAACCTGTTGGGCCATCTATGATATCTCAATTAAGATTATATATTCATGATGTTCCTATAGTTGCCATTGGAGGTATTAATGAAACTAACGTGCAGCCTATTGTTGACGAAGGTGCAGATGGTATTTCTGTCATCTCAGCAATTACACGTAGTACCAATATAGACAAAACGGTTAAATACTTCTTAAGATATTTCACCTAAATCTCTATTTTTTCTACTTTTTGTTTTCTACTATTGTATTAGTATGATAAAATATACTCTATGTGAATATAACATTAGAGGTGGAAAAATGAAGAAAAAAGCGTTACTACCTTTGTTTTTGGGAATAATGATTTTTCTAGCAGGTTGTGATTACTCTACACCTGAGAAGCAAGATGGATTCTTCTTTAATACTTTTGTTCAACCTATGAAACATCTCTTACAGTGGTTAGGAAATGATGTTTTTCATAATAATTTTGGACTAGCAATTATTGTATTAGTTCTTTTCATTCGTTTAATCTTGTTACCATTTATGTTATCTAACTATAAAAATAGCCACATGATGCGTGAGAAAATGAAAGTGGCTAAACCTGAAGTAGATGGCATTCAAGAAAAGGTTAAACGTGCGCGTACACAAGAAGAAAAAATGGCTGCAAACCAAGAACTTATGGAAGTTTATAAAAAATATGATATGAACCCTATGAAGAGCATGTTAGGATGTTTACCTATACTTATTCAAATGCCAATTATTATGGGATTATACTTTGTATTAAAAGATAAACTTGTAAATGGTTTATCTGAACATCCGCATTTCTTATGGTTTAATTTAACTAAACCTGACATTTGGATTACAGTTATTGCCGGTGTGCTATACTTTATTCAAGCTGTAGTTTCAAGCAAAACGATGCCTCAAGAGCAACGTCAGATGGGTTATATGATGATGGTTATTTCTCCAATAATGATTATTTGGATTTCTTTACAAGCATCATCAGCTTTAGGTTTATACTGGTCTGTCAGTGCATTATTCTTAGTAATTCAAACGCATTTTGCTAATATTTATTACTCTAAACTTGCTAAAAAAGAAGTTCAACCTTTTATTGAAAAGTATGAAAGAGAACATAATCCTTCTTCAAAGAAAAAAGGGAAAAATACTCAAGTAGTATCAAAAAAGAATAAAAAATAATAAACAATAACCTGAGACACCAATCGTTGTCTCAGGTATTTTTTATGTGGTAGATACTAATGATTTTGGTTAAAACATGAAATAACAATTTATCTCTTATTTGAATTTACTCTTTATTAAAATTCCACTCTGACATAAATTGTTTGAGAAATTGAATCATAAATTGATGTCTTTCTTCTGCAAGTTTTTTTGCAGTAGGTGTGTGCATTAAATCTTTTAATTTAAATAATTTTTCATAAAAATGTTTTATTGCTGAATTGTCTAACTCTTCAATGTGAGACGTATGTAACGCTTCATTTGAAAACTTCGTTTCAGTCCACATAGGTTCACCAAAGTGTCCTGAAAATTGGAATGTTCTAGCAATGCCGATTGCTCCTATGGCATCTAGGCGATCAGCATCTCTAACGATTTCACCATCTATCGAAAGTTTAACGTGATTATTTTTACCAGCTCGATAGCTCATATGTTTAATAATGTAGAGGACTTGTTGTGATATTTCATCGCTTAAATCTAGAGTAGATAAGAACTGTTTAAGCTGATCATATGCTAAAATTTCATCAGTTAATTTACTATCAACAGTATCATGCAATAAAGATGATAGTTCTATAACGAATGTATCTGTTATATTTTCTTGTTTAGCGATATAACAAGCGTTGTTATAGACACGTTCCACATGTGCAATATCATGTCCAGTAGTATCATGTTGATGGAAACTTTTCATATATTCATAAGCGTTTTTAATCTTCATTCTTGAGTTCATAGATAGACTCCTTACTTAATTTAAAAGTATCAAAGTATTTCATTTTTTAACATTTAGTATTTAATAATATCTTTGACATCATTATAATGGTTTAATTAATGATACTACATATTTTGTTACATTAAAGAAGATATAAATGAAGAAGTGAACCTGTCGTTAAGCGTTCACTTCTTGCAAATTTCTATAAAATTGGAGAAAGTAGTTGTGAAATCCCTTCTTTGAATTTAACTAGTATATTTCGTTTAGCATATGCTTCAGAAGTGAGCTTGTTAGATAATTTCATATCATTAATGAAAGCTTGTTTTAATGATCGCGCTACACCTTCATCATAAATAAAAGCATTGACCTCAAAATTTAATGTAAAGCTTCGATTATCCATATTGGCAGTTCCTACACTTGCTACCTCATCATCAATGACAAGTGTTTTTGAATGTAGAAAACCATTATCATAATGATAGACATTTACGCCAGCTTCAAGTAAAGACGCTACGTTTTTAAGCGTAGCCCAATAAACAAAGGGATGGTCACGTTTGTTAGGAACCATGATGTTAACATCCACACCACCAAGAGCTGCAATCTTAATCGAATCTAAAAAAGCTTGATCGGGAATGAAGTATGGTGATTGAATGTATATAGATTCCTTAGCTGAAGAAATCATTTTTAAATAACCATATTTAATTTGTTCCCAATCTTCATCAGGCCCACTTGAAGCAATTTGTATGCCTATCGTACCACCAGAGTCAACATCAGGAAAATATCGAGATTCATAAGTTAAATTGTCACGAGTTGATTGTGAGTTCCAATCTAAGATGAATCTGAGTTGAAGGGCATTTACCGCGTCACCTTTAATACGTAAGTGTGTGTCCCTCCAATAACCAAATTTCTTAGATTTACCTAAATATTCATCTCCTACATTAAAACCACCAACATATCCAATCGTACCGTCAATGACTACTATTTTTCTGTGATTTCTATTATTCATTCTTAAATTAATAAGTGGTAATTTTGATGGGAAGAAAGATTCAGCATGGCCGCCTCTTTGACGAAATTTTTTTAAGTCCTTCTTTCGTAAATCTCTTGAGCCCATATCATCGTAAAGCATTTTAACTTCTATACCTTCTTCAGCTTTTTTTTCTAGTTCATGTAACAACTGCTTTCCGAGATTATCACTATGAATAATGTAGTATTGGATGTGAATATATGATTGTGCGTGTCTAATATCATTAATTAAATCATCGAATTTCTGATGACCATCTGTATAAATTGTTAAATCGTTATCAGTTGTTAAAAAAGCAGCATTATTATAAAGTAACATTTGTACCATTTCTTTAAATTTAACAATTTGATGATTACCCTTAGAAAAGTCTTGCTTTTTCAAAGCCTCTAATTGCTCGTCAACAATCATTTCAAGACCAACTTTATCCTCTTTGGCGAGTTTAAATATATGTTCTCTCTGTATTTGGCGACCTAATAATAAATACAATATGAATCCTACTAAAGGTAAAAAAACTAAAACCAATAACCACGCCCATATAGAATTTGCTGTACGCCTCTCCATGAAGATAATAATGAATGCAAAAACTAAATTTAATAAAAAGGCACTAACTAATAAAATATTAATTATAATATTAGATTGATGAAGTGCCATAGTAAAGACTTCTATCATAGGTTACCTCCTTTATGATTGTTTATTCTCACTCAGTTTTCATTTCAGTGATTTTTAAATATAATTATAGCATGAAGAAATACGAATATCATGGTGAGATGATATTTAATTAACTGAATCATTGACGAGTGAATTTATGAATAATACGATATAATATGAACAGAGGTGACTTTATGGCAGACATGGAGAGTGCACATCACTCAGAGCAAATAAAAACAAATTTAAAATCAAGATTAAATAGAATAGAAGGTCAAGTAAGAGCAATCAATCGTATGATTGATGACGATGTTTACTGTGATGATGTACTAACTCAAATTAGAGCAACACGTTCAGCATTGAATAGTGTAGCTATTAAATTACTAGATCATCACATGAAGGGTTGTATTATGGAAAAAATAAACGACGGTGCGCAAGAAGAAGCAATGGATGAATTGCTCGTGACATTCCAAAAATTAATAAAAGATTAAGAGGGTATGAAATTGAAAAAAGGATTGATACATGTTTCAGGTATTAAAACAACTGAACAAGAGAAACAGCTCAAAGATCATTTATCTAAGATGATAGGCATCAATAGTGTGGATATCGATTACCAAATGAATGAGATTCGAGTGGAATTTGACACTCCCGCAAATTTAAATAACATTGAAAAAGAAATTTACGATTGCGGATTTCGTATTTTATAATTAAAGGATTGTGTTTAATTCGTTTTTTTCTTTGAATTATTATAACTTTTAGAAATATTTAAAAATATTTCTTGGATGATGTAGTAAAGTAGAAGTAATTAGGGTATGATGGATATGAAGCTATTTCTAACGAGGTGATAATTGTGAAGAATCAGGATAAGATTCAAAATGTAGTCAAATTATTATCATCATTGGGTGTGAATATTAAGAAAACTAAATCTCGTTTAGATATTATTAATACTTTGCCTACATCTAATCAAGTAAGTCATGAATTAAAATGATTTGCATGATAATATAATATTTTATGTATTGATTATCTAAATTAATATAAAAAAGAGAGACACTGTTCAATGTGAATAGTGTCTCTTTTTTATATAGGTTAAATTGTATTAGATTTTTTAGATAATGCGGGTATTTGATATCGTTGAGGTTCATGATAATAAATTGAAAGAACTACTCCTATACCAGTCATTAAACTCCATAAAGAACTTCCGCCGTAACTAATAAACGGAAGTGGTATACCTGTAATAGGTAGTAATTGAACCGTCATGCCGATATTTTGTAACACGTGAAAGACAATCAACGATACATATCCTATGATAAATACTTTGTTAAACTGATTATCAATTTTACTAGCTAATCGTATAAGGTGGAATATTAAGAATAAGAAAAGTAATATCAATAATACTGAACCTATAAAGCCCATTTCTTCGCCAATCACTGAAAAAATAAAGTCGGTATGATTCTCAGGAATATAAACTTCGCCATGGTTATAACCTTTACCTAATAATTGACCAGAACCAATAGCTTTTAAAGATTCTGTTAAGTGATATCCATCCCCACTACTGTATGAATAGGGATCTAACCAAGAATTGATACGTCCCATTTGATACATTTTTATTCCTAATAGGCTCTCTATTAAGGATGGTTTATAAATGATAGCTAATATAATACTAGAGCCACTTACAAATGCAACAATAAAAAGAGGGGCTAATATTCTCCATGTTATTCCACTTACTAACATGACACCAGCTATAATTGCACATAACACCAAAGTAGTACCTAAGTCATTTTGCAATAGAATTAATGCCATAGGTATAATGGATACACCTATAATTTTAAAAAATAACATTAAATCAGACTGAAAAGACTTATTAAATGTAAATTGGTTATGTTTAGATATCGTTTTAGCTAAAGCAAGTATAAGTATAATTTTCATGAATTCGGAAGGTTGGATGCTTATAGGACCGAAACTGTACCAACTTTTAGCACCATTAATAATTGGGGTGATTGAAGTTTCAGGTAAAATAAGTAATCCTATTAATAGAATGCAAAATATACTATATAAAATATAAGTATTACTTTTAATTTTCTTCGGTGAAATTATCATAATTAAAAGTGCAATAATAGCTCCGAAAATATAATAAATGATTTGTCTAATACTGAAATTTGCACTATATTGTCCGCCACCCATAGCGGAACTGATTAAAATAACACTTGTTAGTGCTAATAGCGATATAACTAGTACGAGTATCCAGTCGACTTTACGTAACCAGTTTCGTTTAGGTTGTTGACGAGAAGAATAATTCATTGCTTACTCCTTTATGTATATGGATCACTTTTCAAAATTGCTGTAGATACTTTTACAATATTTTAATTATCGGTATTCATTCAAATTTTCTAATCAAATATATATTAATTTTACATGACTTCTTTTAAATTTGCTAGAATATCAAAGAATGATAGCACCTTTTTAACTTTTAATATGTAATAGTCATAATAAAAATATGTATATTGACCCAAATTGTCACTAAAATTTAGTTCTATATTTAGATTATCAAATGCAATTGAATTTCAAAATATGATAATATTAAGTTTCAGAAGTCGTTATGAACTTAAAGTAGCAAATAAAAAGATCAATTAAACAATTACGTCAAAGAAAAAGGCTAAAAGAACTGTAATTGTAATGGAGGAAAACGAAATGACAAAAGAAAATATTTGTATCGTTTTTGGAGGTAAAAGTGCAGAACACGATGTTTCAATTTTAACTGCACAAAATGTTTTAAACGCAATTGATAAAGAACGATATCAAGTTGATATCATTTATATAACAAACGATGGTGAATGGAAGAAAAAAGATAATATTACACAAGAAATAAAAAATACTGACGAACTCGTCATTAACGATGTAGAAACTGGAGAAATCTCACAATTACTCAGTAAAGGTAGTTTAGGAAGATCATATGATGCAGTGTTCCCGTTATTGCATGGTCCAAATGGAGAAGATGGAACTATCCAAGGTCTTTTTGAAGTACTGGATATACCATATGTAGGTAATGGTGTGTTAGCTGCTTCAAGCTCAATGGACAAACTCGTGATGAAACAATTATTTGAGCATAGAGGTTTACCTCAATTACCTTATATTAGCTTTTTAAGAAGTGAGTATGAAAAATATGAAAATAATATCATTAAATTAGTTAATGATAAGTTAACATATCCGGTATTTGTAAAACCTGCTAATCTCGGTTCAAGTGTTGGTATAAGTAAATGTAACAATGAAGAAGAATTAAAATCTGGGATAGCTGAAGCATTCCAATTTGATCGTAAACTTGTCATTGAACAAGGAATTAATGCTAGAGAGATTGAAGTAGCTGTCTTAGGTAACGATTATCCCGAAACAACATGGCCTGGTGAGGTAGTTAAGGATGTAGCATTTTATGATTATAAATCAAAGTATAAAGACGGTAAGATTAAATTAGATATTCCAGCAGATTTAGATCAAGATGTTCAAATGACATTAAGAAACATGGCATTAGAGGCCTTTAAAGCTACTGATTGTTCGGGATTAGTTCGTGCAGATTTCTTTGTTACTGATGATAATCAAATTTATATCAATGAAACAAATGCCATGCCAGGATTTACTGCATATAGTATGTATCCAAACTTATGGAAAAATATGGGCTTATCTTACCCTGATTTAATTGCTAAATTGATTGATTTGGCTAAAGAACGTTATGAAGATAAAAAGAAAAATAAATATAAAATTGATTATTAGAGGTTTTAGTTATGATAAACGTCACATTAGAGCAAATTAAAAACTGGATAGATTGTGAAATTGATGAAAAATATTTAAAAGAAACAATAAATGGGGTTTCAATTGATTCACGGGAAATCAACGAAGGGTCGTTATTTATACCGTTTAAAGGCGAGAATGTTGATGGCCATCGTTTTATTACACAAGCGTTGAACGATGGTGCTGGAGCTGTTTTTAGTGAAAAAGAGAATAGGTATTCTGAAGAGATCCAAGGTCCTATTATTTGGGTAGAAGATACTTTAATAGCCTTACAGCAATTGGCAAAAGCATATCTAAATCATGTAAATCCTAAGGTGATAGCGGTCACTGGTTCTAATGGAAAAACAACCACAAAAGACATGATTGAAAGTGTATTATCAACTGAATTTAAAGTTAAGAAAACACAAGGAAATTATAATAATGAAATTGGAATGCCGTTGACTTTACTAGAACTTGATGAAGACACTGAAATTTCTATTCTAGAAATGGGAATGTCAGGTTTTCATCAAATAGAGTTGTTATCTAACATCGCACAACCTGATATAGCGATCATCACAAACATTGGTGAGTCACATATGCAAGATTTAGGATCGCGAGAAGGCATTGCAAAAGCTAAATTTGAAATAACAACTGGTCTCAAAACAAATGGTATATTTATTTATGACGGAGATGAACCTTTATTAAAACCTCATGTTACTCAAGTTAAAGATGCGAAATTAATCAGCATTGGATTAAATTCAGACAATACATATACTTGTCATATGAACGATGTGAAAAACGAAGGTATTCATTTTACTATCAACCAAAAAGAACATTATCATTTACCAATTTTGGGCACGCATAATATGAAAAACGCTGCTATTGCAATTGCTATTGGACATGAATTAGGCTTAAATGAAACAATAATTCAAAATAATATTCACAATGTGCAATTAACTGCTATGAGAATGGAAAGACATGAATCATCAAATAATGTAACAGTAATTAATGACGCATATAATGCAAGTCCAACAAGTATGAAAGCTGCCATTGATACATTAAGTGTCATGAAAGGTCGAAAAATTTTAATATTAGCAGATGTACTTGAATTAGGACCTAATAGTCAAGTGATGCACAAACAAGTTGGTGAATATTTGAAAGATAAAAATATAGATGTTTTATATACATTTGGTAAAGAAGCCAGTTATATCCATGATAGTGGTAAAATTTTTGTTAAAGAAGCAAAACACTTTGATCAAAAAGAACAGTTAATTCAGACGTTAATATCTCAAGTTAAACCAGAGGACAAAGTCTTAGTTAAAGGTTCACGGGGTATGAAGCTTGAGGAAGTTGTTGACGCATTGTTGTAATATAAAATCTAATTTTAAAGCATGCAATGAATGAGCATCTGTAAATTAATTTGGGTGTTACTTTCAACGCATGCTTTTATTTTTTTAGTAAATTATGCAAAACGCTTACATTACATATTGCACGACCTTTTTGAAAGTTAAATTGTTTGATGAATTACATTGAAAACAGTAAATGTGTGAAATTGCTTTATTGCTATAATATTTTTAAGGTGGTACTATATAGAAGTTGATAAAACATAAGTGACCATATATGTAAAAAAGCATATTAAGAAATATACACGTAAAAGGAGAATTATTTTGCAAAATTTTAAAGAACTAGGGATTTCGGATAAAACGGTTCAAACATTGGAAACAATGGGGTTTAAAGAACCGACACCTATCCAAAAAGATAGCATCCCTTACGCGTTAGAAGGAGATGACATCCTTGGACAAGCCCAAACTGGTACTGGGAAAACAGGGGCGTTTGGTATACCTTTAATTGAGAAAGTTGTAGGCCAACAGGGTGTTCAATCATTAATTCTTGCGCCAACGAGAGAGCTTGCTATGCAAGTAGCTGAGCAATTAAGAGAGTTCAGTAAAGGTCAAAAAGTACAAGTTGTTACAGTCTTTGGCGGTATGCCTATTGAAAGACAGATTAAAGCATTAAAAAGAGGCCCTCAAATTGTAGTAGGTACGCCAGGAAGAGTTATTGATCATCTTAATCGTCGTACACTTAAAACTCAGGGAATTCACACGCTTATTTTAGATGAAGCAGATGAAATGATGAATATGGGATTCATCGATGATATGAGATTTATTATGGATAAAATTCCAGCTGAGCAACGTCAAACTATGTTATTTTCAGCTACGATGCCAAAAGCAATCCAAGAATTGGTACAGCATTTTATGAAAGCTCCTAAAATAATTAAGACAATGAATAATGAAATGTCAGACCCTCAAATTGATGAATATTATACAATCGTTAAAGAATTAGAGAAATTTGATACATTTACAAACTTTTTAGATGTTCATCAGCCTGAATTGGCGATTGTCTTTGGTCGTACTAAACGCCGCGTAGATGAATTAACAAGCGCGCTATTATCTAAAGGATACAAAGCAGAAGGTTTACATGGCGATATTACCCAAGCGAAACGTCTAGAAGTATTGAAGAAATTTAAGAACGATCAAATAGATATTTTAGTTGCTACAGATGTTGCTGCACGTGGTCTTGATATTTCTGGTGTGAGTCATGTTTATAATTTTGATATCCCTCAAGATACAGAAAGTTATACTCACCGTATTGGACGTACCGGTCGAGCAGGAAAAGAAGGTATTGCAGTTACTTTTGTAAATCCAATTGAGATGGATTATATTCGACAAATTGAAGATGTCAATAATCGTCGAATGAAAGCATTAAGACCTCCACATCGTAAAGAGGTGCTTAAAGCGCGTGAAGATGATATTAAAGATAGAGTTCAAAACTGGATGTCAAGAGAGAACGAGCCGCGTTTACAAAGAATATCAAGTGAATTACTTAAAGAATATGATAGTACAGAATTAGTAGCCTCTTTACTTCAAGAACTTGTAGAAGCTAACGATGAAGTGGAAGTACAATTAACATTTGAAAAACCGTTAGCACGTAAAAATCGCAGTAGTAAAGGCGGTTTTAGAAGAAGTAATCATAAACGTGGTAATGGTAAGTTTGATAATAAAAATAGACGATCAAAAGGTTCTAAAGGTCAATCAAGTAAAAAGAAAAATTCAAAGAAATTTGACCGTAGAGATAAGCAACAAAAAAGTGGTAATCAATCACTAAAAGGTCGCACATTTGCAGATCACCAAAAATAAATTAATTAACTAGCCTGAGATAATATTTTTTGTCTCAGGCATTTTTATTTATACGGATTAAAAAGTACATATGTATTGAGCATAAATCTTATTATATATTAGGTGTGACGTGTCGATATGAATTTTTTCATTTTTGTATGGAAATAAATTATTTTTTAATAAATAATACATTGGAAATATTGGTCGCTGTTATTTTTTAGACTTTATTATCACTATGCTATAATGTGGGTAAATCTTGAAAAGGAGTACATTTATGAAAAATGATAGTACGTTTCATAGAAGTCCAATCCAAGCGCTAAAGTACTATTACATCACTAGTTGTATAGGTTTATTTATTTTGCTTATAATATTCAGTTTACTTTTGTATTTTAGTTTTTTAAATCATTGGTGGCCTTTTACATCATACATCTTTCTTGGGCTAGGTTTGTTATCGATTTTAAACACTTGTATATCTCCACTAATTAAATATAGATATCGTTATTATAAAATTCACGAAGATTTTGTCATTTTAAAAAGATTATTTATTTTTAAGAAAGAAGAATTAAGCAAAATAGAGAGAATACAATTTATTGATATTGGAACTAATCCGTTATCAAAAAAATTAAATCTTAATTCTGTAACTTTATTTACTGCAGGTCATACAATCTCATTTCCAATAATATCTGAGAAAGAAGCACAAAATATTCAACAACAAATACTATTGAGATTGAGAGGTGCCAATGACGATGTATAGTCCGCAAAAGCTACATCCAATTTCTTATATTGATGGTTTGATTAGTGTGATTAAATCAAATTTCATTGTAATTATCATCTTTTTATTTAATATAAAAGATTTTAAATATGATGATTTTTCGTCTTATATTATTCCAGGTATAATGACTTTGATATTTTCTATCGGCTTCATTCATAATATTATTAAGGTTTATAATACACGATATTGGATTGAAGAGGATCATTTTATATTAACTACTGGTGTTTTTAATAAGGAACGAAAAGAACTTAATATTAGTCGCATACAATCTGCAGATACGTCTCAAGGTTTGATTAATCAGATTGTTGGCGGTGTTGAACTCATCATTAAAACACCTAGTGATGGCATAGAGTTAGGGACAATTTCAAAAAAGCAAAGTGAAGTTATTGAACAAGAATTGCAATCTATTCAAGAACGCATGAATAACCAGGTAAATCAAGAAGCTAAAGAGTTAAATGAAGAGAACCATACTCAGACATATCAGCAACATGCCAAGCCCCAATATGCCATATTTAAAATGCCTTTTAAGCAACTATTATTTATGTCTATGACAAGTGGAGCTATAGCGCTTGCTTTTGTGACGCTATCCCCTATTATTGGCAGTCTCTCAAGTGTTATTCCATGGGATAAATTTGGTGAAGAAATATCTTCAGTATTTAAAACGATATATTTCATTGTCATTTTTATTGTCATACTAGTGTTATTATTAAGTTATATAATCGGAACTGTCATGTACTTAATTAAGTTTTATGGATATCGAGTTATTCAAGAAAATCATCAACTTAAAATTCAATATGGATTATTTACGAAGAAAAATATCACTGTACCAACTGACCGACTGCAAGGTATACTTGAACATCAATCTTTTATACGAAAATTATTTGGTTATACATCTATACATTTCTATATTACAAGCGATATAGATGCCACTGAAGGGGAACCCACTGATAATGACGGAAGAATTATGATTTTACCGTTTATTCCAAGAAAAGAGGCATATAAAGTGATTAGGCCTTTAGTTCCTGAGATGACATTTAATCATGCTAAAATTGGTATGCCTTTAAAAGGATTTCATCGTCACTTTTTAATTCCTTCCTTGTGTCTTATTGGTATGGGCATTATTGGATGGTATATGTGGTCTTTATGGTCTTTAATTATAGCTTTATTACCAATCTCATTATTTTTTGTTTACGCTATACTTTATACACGTTTTAGTGGTTTTTCTTTTAGCGAATCAGAGCTAGTTGTACAAAAAGCGTCTATATTAAATATTAAGAGATTTTATGTTAAAAAAGAAAAAGTCTTAGGAATGGCTATTAGTCAACATCCCTTTCTTGAAAGAAGCCAACTCGCAAATTTTCAATTTGTTATTGCTAAAGGTAGTAGTAGGCAAAATATTGGCTTGAAGTTTAGTGAAGTAGATAATGTTCTTAAACTCAAAAATTGGTACATGAAAGGTGATACTCATGAAGTCTTATAAATATATGCACCAAAATGGTATTAAAGTAATGAGAATTAGTGGTGCTTTTTGGACACTTTTACTAGTGATAGCATTGTCTATTTTAATATTGCTTAATGAATTAAAATTCCATTTTATTAATACTAAAAATTTAATAATTGGAGCAATAATTTTAACTACAATAGTTTGTATTTTATTCATGATTCTAGTGCCTTGGTTTAAGTTTAAACATCTTAGATATTTTTTAGATGATAAAGAAATACATATTAGAGAAGGTATCATTTTTATAGATGTGCACGTCATCCCATACTTTAGAATACAAAATATAGATATTGTTGAGGGATTTATCATGAGAAAGTTCCAACTCGCTTCGCTGTCTTTATCAACTGCTGGGGGGAATTCTGAAATAGCTTTGATAGATATTCGAGAAGCACAAAGATTAAAAAAACAAATTAAACAACAAAAATCAATAACGACAAATGTAGCTTCATCAGAAAAAATAAACGATGATATATTAAAGACTTGATAAAAGATTATTGATGATATACTAAAGAGGCGATACAAGTGATTTATGGAATAGGTATAGATCTAATAGAAATTAAACGAATTAAAAATCTTCAGAATCAAACAAAATTTATTGAAAGAATACTTACTATAGAGGAAAGGGACAAATTAAATCAGTATACACATGAGCAACGTAGGTTAGAATTTTTAGCTGGTCGCTTTACTGTGAAAGAGGCATTTAGTAAGGCCTTAGGTACTGGGTTGGGGAAATCAGTATCGTTTCAGGATATTAACTGTTACAACGATGCACTAGGTAAACCATGTATTGATTATCCTGGTTTTGATACACATGTGAGTATTACACATACTGAGAATTATGCTATGAGTCAAGTTATTCTTGAAAAAAACGAATGAAAATTAGATAGAATTTTTAATCATCAGAAATAAGATAAAGTAAGTAGTTTCAAGGAGGACATGTATATGTCAGAGAAGTTTTATAGAGCAACATATTTAAATGTGAATTTAGATGCAATTTTAGCAAATTATCAAAATTTCAATCAATTACACGCTAATAAAACTGTCATTTCAGTTATTAAAGCTAATGGATATGGATTAGGAAGTGTGAAAATAGCACAACATTTAATGCGTCATGGTGCAACATTTTTTGCGGTGGCTACACTTGATGAAGCAATAGAATTAAGAATGCATGGAGTTGATGCTAAATTATTAGTTTTAGGTGTTGTTCCAACAGAAGACATTGAGAAGGCTATACAGCATCGTGTTGCTTTAACAGTACCTTCTAAAGCATGGTTGAAGGAAACTATCAAGCAAATTCCTGATGATAACCAAAAAAATTTATGGCTACATGTAAAATTAGATACTGGTATGGGCCGAATTGGAATGAAAGATATATATGAATATAAAGAAGTGGTTGACCTAATTAATAAAAGAAATCATTTAGTTTTTGAAGGCGTTTACACACATTTTGCGAGTGCAGATGAACCTGAAAGTTCTATGAACGAACAATATACTTTGTTCAAAGAGATGGTTAATCAAGTTGAGAAACCAATCTATATTCATTGTCAAAATTCTGCTGGATCACTACTCATGGATGGTCAATTTTGTAATGCAATAAGATTAGGAATCTCTCTTTATGGATACTATCCTTCAGAATATGTTAAAGATAATGTAAAAGTTCATTTAAGACCGAGTGCGCAGTTAGTATCAGAAACGGTTCAAGTCAAAACGCTAAAAGCTGGTGAAACTGTTAGTTATGGACGTACATATACTGCTGCTGAAGAAATGACAATTGCAATTTTACCTATTGGGTATGCCGACGGATATTTAAGATCGATGCAAGGTGCGTTCGTCAATGTTAACGGGAATCAATGTGAAGTCATTGGACGTATTTGTATGGACCAAATGATAGTTAAGGTTCCTTCTCATGTAAAAACGGGTGAAAAAGTAATACTTATGGATAATCATGTTGATTCACCACAATCAGCTGAAGCAGTAGCGAATAAACAAGGTACAATTAACTACGAAGTATTATGTAATTTATCAAGACGTCTTCCAAGAATATATTATTATGATAATAATGAAGAGGTTACAAACGAATTGTTAAAATAGTATAGTCACTGATTAGGAAATTTGTTATTATAAAACTAAATTGATGCTAATATAACAACTTTTGGAATCAGATGGAGGTTCTTTTCATGTTATCTTTTAATCAAAATAGAAACCACAGTCTTGAACAATCTTTAAAAGAAGGTTATGCACAAATGGCCGATTTAAACCTCTCCCTAGCAACAGAAGCTTTCCCGATAGAGTGTGAAGCTTGTGATTGCAACGAATCACATTTAATATCTAATTCCAAGAATGAATGATTAGAAGAGGAGATGTTTATTTAGCGGATTTATCACCAGTTCAAGGGTCTGAACAAGGGGGAGTAAGACCTGTAGTTATCATTCAAAATGATACTGGTAATAAATATAGTCCAACTGTAATTGTAGCTGCGATTACTGGTAGGATTAATAAAGCGAAAATACCAACCCACGTAGAAATTGAAAAGAAAAAGTATAAATTAGATAAAGATTCAGTTATTCTTCTTGAACAAATTAGAACACTAGATAAAAAGCGTTTAAAAGAAAAATTAACATTTTTATCAGATAGTAAAATGATAGAGGTTGATAATGCCTTAGATATTAGTTTGGGATTAAATAACTTTGATCATCATAAATCTTAAATAAATATATGTAGTAAACATAAAAAAATATTGAAATAAAAGGCAATAACTTTATAATAATTAAGTGTTTAAGTAATATTAGGATATTTAAACACTCGTATAGGTGTCGGTATGTCTATTTATCTTTGATTTAAGACGTATCACTATAGTTATTATGAAAATGTATTTATTATAAAAGGATGTCTTGAGTTTTTAAGGCTTTAGGTTATCCATTCCTAAAGTCTTTTTTAGCTATCAACAAAGTTTTAACACCAAAAATTATGCTATTCGCAGAAAGTAAATAAAGGTTTCGTATTTTTATAAAACTGATGGGATATTGAAGTGGAAGTAAGGAGGCACATTTAGTGGAAGAATTCACAAAAAGTTATAAAGCCCTTGTTAAAGAAAGTTTAATAACTAACAATAAAACATTATTAATTAAGAAATGTGAAGCATTCACAAATGAAGTTATAAAGAAAGACGTTTTACCTGAAGATATAGTTGAGATACATAAAGATTATATTAATACATTAGATTTAACAGAAGAAGATATTTTAGAAACGCTCAATGTGTTACAAGAAGTCGTTAAAGGATTTGGATACAGTTATCGAGATTACCAAAGACTTGTTAATAAGCTTCAAGTCCACGATAAAGAAATGGATTTAGCCTCAAGACTTCAACAGACTATGCTGAAAGCTGATATTCCACAATTTGATAGCATTCAAATAGGAGTGATATCTGTTGCTGCACAAAAAGTAAGTGGGGATTATTTTAATCTTATTGATCATAAAGATGGCACAATGAGTTTTGCTGTGGCAGATGTTATAGGTTCAGGCATTCCAGCAGCTTTAGCTATGAGTATGATAAAATTTGGCATGGATGCTTATGGACATTCACAACTTCCTAGTGATGGTTTGAAGCGTTTGAACCGTGTTGTTGAAAAGAACGTTAACCAAAATATGTTTGTCACAATGTTTTATGGGCTGTATGAAGAGATGAATCATCTTCTATACTGTAGCTCAGCTGGGCATGAACCTGGCTATATATATCGCGCAGAAACTGAAGCGTTTGAGGAAATTGGTGTGCGAGGAAGAGTTCTAGGTGTGAGCCCCAAAACACGTTACAGCCAACAAGAGATTCCTATTTACCTTGATGATTTAATCATTATTTTTACTGATGGTGTCACAGAGGCACGTGATGTAGAGGGGAATTTTATTGATAAAGATAAGTTGTTAGACTTAATTCAAAAATATAAGCATATGCATCCACAGGATATTGTGCAAATTATTTACGAAGCTATTTTAAAATTACAAAATCCTGCGAGAAAAGATGATATGACTATTTTAATTATAAAAAGAGTAAACTAAATTATAAAATGTAGATTAAATTTAATTCATGTAGGGTATAGGTAATTTTGAGTACATATGTAGGATAAAAACATCTGATAAAGACTAGGAGTGTATTAAATGAATCTAAATATTGAAACAATAACTCATGATGATTTTTATGAGGTTAAAGTTGGTGGAGAATTGGACGTATATACTGTACCTGAATTAGAAGAGGTACTAGTACCAATGAGACAAGAAGGAACACATGATGTTCACGTTAACTTAGCTAATGTGAGCTATATGGATTCAACAGGCCTCGGTTTATTCGTAGGCACATTAAAAGCATTAAATCAAAATGATAAAAATCTCTATATCTTAGGTGTCTCAGAGCGGATAGGTAGATTGTTTGATATTACAGGGTTAAAAGATTTAATGCATGTTAATGAAGGAACGGAGGTAGAATAACATGCAATCTACACAAGATTATATTGAAATGCGGTTGCCAGCTTCTGCAGAATACGTAAGTTTAATACGTTTGACGCTTTCAGGGGTATTTTCAAGAGCTGGCGCATCTTACGATGATATAGAGGATTCTAAAATAGCAGTGAGTGAAGCGGTGACCAATGCGGTTAAACATGCATATAAAAAAAATTCTGAAACAGGTATGATTAATCTTTGTTTTGAAATATTTGATGATAGAATTAAAATCGTTATTTCAGATCAAGGAGAAAGTTTTGATTATGAAGCTACAAAATCACATTTAGGTCCATATAATGATAACGAAAATATTGATTTTCTACGTGAGGGTGGTCTGGGATTATTTTTAATTGAGTCTTTAATGGATGAAGTTACTGTTTATAAAGAATCTGGTGTAACAATCAGTATGATTAAGTATATAAAAAAAGAGCAGGTGCGAAATAATGGCGAAAGAGTCGAAATCAGCTAGTGAAGTATCACCTGAACAAATTAACCAATGGATTAAACAACATCAAGAAAACGAAGATAGCCTAGCTCAAGATAAATTAGTAAAACATTATCGTAAGCTAATTGAATCTTTAGCTTATAAATATTCTAAGGGACAATCACATCATGAAGATTTAGTTCAAGTGGGTATGGTTGGTCTAATAGGTGCTATTAATAGATTTGACTTATCATTTGATCGTAAGTTTGAAGCCTTCTTAGTACCAACAGTTATTGGTGAGATTAAAAGATATTTACGAGATAAAACATGGAGTGTTCATGTACCTAGACGTATTAAAGAAATCGGTCCAAGAATAAAAAAAGTTAGTGATGAATTAACAAATGAACTTGAACGTTCACCATCTATTAGTGAAATCGCACAACGCTTAGAAGTTTCAGATGAAGAAGTTTTGGAAGCGATGGAGATGGGTCAGAGTTACAATGCCCTGAGTGTGGATCACTCTATAGAAGCAGATAAAGATGGTTCGACAGTTACATTATTAGATATTATGGGACAACAAGATGATAATTATGATTTAACGGAAAAGCGTATGATATTAGAGCGTATTTTACCTATTTTGTCGGAGAGAGAAAGACAAATCATACAATGTACTTTTATTGAAGGTCTTAGCCAAAAAGAGACTGGTGAAAGAATTGGTCTTAGTCAAATGCATGTTTCACGTTTGCAACGTACTGCAGTAAAAAAATTACAAGAAGCTGCAAGACAATAAACGAGTTGTTAACAGTGTTGGTAATTAAATCCGTTATAATAGCCTGGAATGAATTTAAAAAATAGTTCATTTCAGGTTTTCTTATATTTGTATTTGTAAGGTTTGATAAAATTAAAAATTAGTATTAGTTATATGAAACGTTTGATACTATTCGAATGAATTTTATCAATTTGAATTATACCTCTATTTTTACTAGGCACTCTGATTAAAATAAAGCGCTAGAAAATCAAATTTAATTATTATGTTAAGATAAATAAGTAATTTTAAAGAAAAGCGTGGTAGAAAAAACAAATGGATAACAGTTTAATTGAAACAATTGTAAGTAAATATCAATTTTCGGAAAAACAAATTAAAGCAGTTTTAAAATTGTTGAAAGAAAACAATACGGTTCCATTTATAGCGAGATATCGTAAAGAAGCTACAGGTGGACTTGATGAAGTAGAAATTAAACAAATCAATGATGAATATAACTATATGTTAAATCTTCAAAAACGTAAAGAAGAGGTAATACATAATATTGATCAACAAGGTCTATTAACTTCAGAATTAAAGCAAGACATATTAACACAGACGAAGCTACAAAGAGTTGAGGATTTGTATCGTCCATATAAACAAAAAAAGAAAACACGTGCAACTGAAGCTAAAAGAAAAGGGTTAGAAGATTTAGCAGACTGGTTTTCACAATCAAAATTGGATTCAAAAATTGAAGATAAAGCCCGATTATTCTTAAATGATGAAGTGACTACAATTGAAGATGCAATAGAAGGGGCTAAAGATATTATAGCTGAACGTATTTCGGATAATCCTCAATATCGCTCTAAAATACTTAAAGATGTTTATAATCAGGGACTAATTGTTTCCTCGAAAAAGAAAAAAGCCGAAGATGAGAAACAAACATTTTCTATGTACTATGATTACAATGAACCAATTAAACGTATTGCAAATCATCGTGTTTTGGCGATGAATCGAGGAGAAAAAGAAAAAGTATTATCAATAAAAATTGATTTTGATACGACACGTATTCAAAGAGAAATAGAAAATGTTGAGATAAAAACTCAAAATGAGGCAACTCCGTTTATTAAAGAGGCTATTCAGGATAGTCTCAAGCGATTAATTCTTCCTTCAATAGAAAGAGAAATTAGAGGAGATTTAACACAAAATGCAGAATCTCATGCAATAGATGTATTTAGTGAAAATCTTAGAAATTTATTACTACAACCACCAATGAAGGGTAAACAAATTCTTGGAGTAGATCCAGCATTTAGAACAGGGTGCAAACTTGCTGTCGTCAATCCATTTGGTACCTTTATTGCTAAAGGTGTTATTTATCCTCATCCACCAATATCAAAAATTGAGTCAGCAGAAAAAGAACTAGTCAAGATGATAAGTGACTATGATATTGAACTTTTAGCGATTGGTAACGGTACTGCTAGTAGAGAAACTGAACAATTTGTAGCTCAAGTAATAAAAAAATATCAACTTCAAGCACAATTTATCATAGTCAATGAAGCTGGCGCATCAGTTTATTCAGCATCAGAAATTGCTAGACAAGAATTTCCAGATTTTCAAGTAGAAGAACGAAGTGCAGTTTCAATTGGTAGAAGAGTTCAGGATCCTTTAAGTGAACTTGTTAAAATAGATCCTAAATCTATAGGAGTAGGACAGTACCAACATGATGTCAATCAAAAAGATTTAAGTAGGGCTTTAACGTTTGTAGTGGAGACTGCCGTCAATCAAGTTGGTGTGGATGTGAATACTGCTTCTAAATCCTTATTACAATATGTATCAGGTCTCACATCAACTATTGCTCAAAATATTATTGATTATAGAGAAGAAAACGGACCTATAAAACATCATAAAGAAATTAGTAGGATTAAACGTTTAGGCGCAAAAACCTTTGAGCAAAGTATTGGTTTTTTAAGAATTGTTGATGGTAAAGAACCTTTAGATAATACTGCAATACACCCTGAAAGTTACGATGTTGCATATCGCATGCTTCATCAATTAGATTTAACTGCACAAGATATAGGTTCCGTTAAACTCAAAAACACGTTATCAAATGTTAATATTTCAACTCTTGTGTCTCAATTAAATATTGGTGAGCCTACATTAAAAGATATAATACAATCATTGATTGCACCTAATAGAGATCCAAGAGATGAATTTGAAACACCTATTTTGAAGTCAGATGTATTATCGATTGAAGATTTATCTAAAGGCATGAAATTGAATGGCACAGTAAGAAATGTTGTTGACTTTGGAGCATTTGTAGATATCGGTGTTAAACAAGACGGGCTAGTACACATATCAAAATTATCTAAGAAATTCGTTAAAAATCCAATGGATATGATAAGTGTAGGAGATATTGTAGAAGTTTGGATTTTAGATATAGATGAAAATAAAGGCAAAGTTTCATTGACAATGGTTGACCCAAATGAATAATTTAGCATTACAAAGCCTTACTGAAAGTATAGCGATAAAATATTTTGGCAAAGCTTTTAAGCACGAGGTATATTATAATAAGCGTTTACGTACCACTGGTGGTAGGTATATATTAAGTAGTCATAATATAGAAATAAATCCAAAACAGTATGAAATGTTTGGAGAAAAAGCTGTCATTGATATCATAAAACATGAACTGTGTCATTATTTTCTTCATTTATCTGGTGAAGGATATCAACATCGTGATAAAGCATTCAAAATTTTGAGCGCTAAAGTAGGAGCACCTAGATTTTGTACTCCGACAGAATCTTATCAAGATAGAGCTAATTATAAATATAGATGCATCTATTGTGAACAAGAATTTATTCGTATAAAGCGTGTGAATCTGGAAAAAATGCGCTGTGGACGATGTGGAGGTATTTTAAAACTTCTTCAAACAAGAAAGTGATAGAATTTAAATCACCATTTTGTTTTGAAAATAGGTTGTTAAAATTGACAAAAGAGTACTTGTACTAATCCTATATAAATTTAACCTGAGCCATTTATAATGTCTCAGGTTTTTCTATGTTATGTCTTGAAGATATATTTAAAAAGTAGCCGAGTTAGGCGAACAATTATTAAAATAAGATGTAACAGATATGTAATTTTATTTTGAATCATTGAGAAACCTTTAAATTATCTCACAGTTTTTGATTTAATACTGAAAATTGAAATGATAACAATCATAAATTATACGTTTGATAATTGTTGTCTAACAAATTTATTATTAGGTGTCTTAATTAATTGTAAAGTAATAACTGATGATTTGAATATGATGATGTCACATTTTTATATTACTATTCTCCATATAAAAGTATTTTTAGTTAACTTTGACTTACGTTATGGTAGTAAAAAAATTTAAAAGAACATACTTGTATTTGTTAATTGAAGTTTAAGATAATATTGTAGAACGATTTACGATGTAATGCTATATAATTCGTCTTGTGCATAATGTTACAAACAAAATTTAAATTATAGGGTGTAAAAGCATTGACAATGTAATTGTTGTGATATATTATAGTTATCGTTGTCTTAATAAGAGATCCTAATATTAAGTGCTAATTAATTTTATTAATATAAAGTTAAATTATTATTGACAAAACCTAACAAAGCATTTACAATAGTTAATGTTCTCGATAATTAAATTCTAATTATGCGTTTTGCCAGCGGTCGTGGCGGAATGGCAGACGCGCTAGGTTGAGGGCCTAGTGGGAGTTAATCCCGTGGAGGTTCAAGTCCTCTCGGCCGCACCAAATTGAATTTTATATCTACATGCGGGTGTAGTTTAATGGCAAAACCTCAGCCTTCCAAGCTGATGTTGTGGGTTCGATTCCCATCACCCGCTCCATTTTATAC